>JBBABD010000002.1 GCA_041657845.1 Parcubacteria group bacterium | reverse complement strand
ATGTCTTGTTCCATGATATTGGGCTTAATGGTTAACCCAATATTCTAACAGGTATGACATTTCTACTTAACGCTACTATGACATTACTAAAAAATTATGACGCTGCGTCCAAAAATATTGACATTTTACGCAAACATAATCATACTTTAATGATGAAAAAATTTATTACCAATAATAGCAAACAAACCAAAAAACTCGGCGAGATGCTAGCTAGCGAATTAAAAGGGGGCAAAATTATTTGTCTTTCTGGGGATCTGGGATCCGGAAAAACTACCTTTACCCAAGGATTACTCAAAGGATTAAAAAAGAAAGGGCCGTACACCAGCCCGACTTTCGTAGTGATGAAAAAATATAAAAATATCTACCACATTGACGCCTACAGGATAAAAGGCAAGGATTTGCTCGACTTGGGCTGGAAAGAAATCATTGCTGATAATCCGCCAGCTGGCGGAAATATTATAATCATCGAGTGGGCGGAAAGAGTCAAAAAAATAATCCCGAAAAATGCGCTCTGGATCAGATTCAGATGGATAGGTGAAAATGAGAGAGAACTAAAATTCTCCTAACTATTGCCAAAATATGGATACTATGCTAAAAATAATAATGCTCTCAAAAAAATAATTTCTTAAAATACTACTTATGCCAATCAAAAAATCCGCCAAAAAGTACATGCGAGTAACTGAAAGAAAAACCGCCAAGAACAAAATTACCAAAGGAATCTTCCGAAGTAATATCAAAAAGACCAAAGAAGCGATCGTAGCTGGAAACAAAGAAGAAGCCGGGAAATGGCTCAAGGCTTCCATCAAGTCATTGGATAAAGCTGCTCAAAAGAAAGTCATCAAGAAAAACACCGCCGCTCGAAGAAAATCCCGGCTTAACAAAATGGTGAGAAACATCGTTGTAAAATAAAATATATCTTGTCATTCCTGCGAAAGCAGGAATCTACGCAATTATTAATCACAAAATTTACGATATCGTAGATTCCACATCAAGTGCGGAATGACCTATCTAAAAAATCAGCCCCAAAAGCTGATTTTTTATATTCGTTTTTCATTCGCGACTATTCGCGAATTATATTTCCACAATAAACCGATCTAGCTCTGTTTTTATTTCCCCTTTTCCGGTTTTTATTTTTTCATCGATTATTTGAAGTTTTTTGTATATCGCTTTTAACTTTTCCAGCGGAAATTTTGAAATATTTCCCAAAATTTTCTGAACTACGAACGGATGCAGCTTGGTCTTTTTGGCGATTTCATAATTATTCCTTTCTCCTCTTTCGGCATACTCGGAAACTTTCAGAAAATTGCGGAATTGGTAAACATACATCATCAGGATATAAACAGGATCTTCTCCTTTTTGAATTTGCCGATGGAATAATCTTAAAGCTAGTTTTTTGTTTCCACTGGAAAGCGCTTCAATAGTTTCAAAAATATTGGAACTAACTTTTTCCTCAACTAAAAGCTCAACATCGTTTTCATTGATATCTCCTTCGTTTTTATAATTAGCTAGTTTTTTAATTTCATTTTGGATAACCGCCAGGTCTCCGCCGGAACAAGTTATCAGTTTTCGAACGGCTTGGGAAGAAATTTGCACATTATCATTCTCTTTTTTCAGCTCCTGGTTTATCCAATTGATCAGTTTCGCGCATGACAGCAATTCAAATTTTTGGCTTTTTGAATTTTTTATCAAAAATTTAAACAATTCGTTTTTTTCATTCACCTTGCCTTTCTCCCAAAAAATTGCCACCAAATCTTTGTCTTCGGAAATATTTTTAAGGGACTTCAGAAAATCAATTGTTTTTAAAATAAAATCCTTTGGAGATGCTGCTAATAAATTTTTTATTATCACCAGCTGCTTTTCAAAAAATAATCCCTTTGAGCCGAAGGCTTTTTTTATTTCGGAAAGACCGGCGCTATTGTCTTCTTCGAAGTCAGAAGAGCTCAAGCCGGAGCCTGAGCTGTTTTTTTCCAAAAACTTTTTCTCGATTTCTTTTAGTTTTTCCCGTGAGCGAAATCCGTCCTCACCGTAAAGAAAAATGATCATACCAAAGCTTTTAACTTATAATATCGGTTCCCATTTCAAAGCCTGTCCCGGTTCCAATATCTCAACCCAAATTTGTCCCGGAACAAATTTCACTTCCTGTCCTGACTCATCATAGAAAAATAATTTGCTTTCGGCTTTTGATTTGTCTTTCTTCCAATTTCCTTTGATCTCCTGTCCATTCATATAATAAATAGCTTCTCCGGTGTCCGTGCTGTCATACCAGGGATCTCCGATTTGAACATTATTGTATTGTTCCCCCTCAACAATCTGTCCGGACTGAGCCATCATAACCACGACATTTTTAGGAGCAATTCTTTGTCCATTATTTCTATCGGTATCAGCCACATTTCCCCAAGTTCTTTTGTAAGTATTGGAATCTTGATCATAATCATATTCAGCTGCATACGGTCCGGCAAAAGCCACTCTAAGATGCCCTCCTTTTCCTCTTTGATCAATCGCCGCTTCAGCTTGATGAGGATAACCGACAAAACTATCTGTCAATCTGTATCCGAAATCTTTGGCGCATTTTAACAATTCCTCCGGTTTGGCATATCCGCTATCAACTCCTCTTGCCATTCCTTCCTTCCTGAAACAGCACTGCCCGGCTGATTTTCCTCCGTCATTATTGCAATTCAAATCGTCAATAACGTTTTGGTTCAGAAGATCAATAGCATAATGAGATCCTCCCCAGTGAGCATAGATTGCATCTAATCCTTTCGCCAGCGCAATATAATCATGTCTTGAACTTCTCATTGATCCGACTTCGGCTGGAGTATTGCAAACATAAACGCCCATAAGCCTGGTTATTGAAGCTGTAATAACTGGCATCTCAAAAATCATATCCGCTTCAGAAAGCCCTGCCGCCGGCCTAGCTGGAACGTCCGCAGGCTGCATTACGGCTAATGGTCTTCGATTCCAATTCTCGCAAGCGATTCCGGAGATTGGACTGACGTTTCCACTATTGGCTGGGGCTGTTGATTCGGTTTTGCTAACATTAATTTGTTTGTTATTTTTAACGGTTTTTTTCCCGAAAGCAAAATACCAGACGCCTCCGGCAACAATTACAGTTAAAATAGCAACTACTACAATTTGTTTTTTCGACATAAATTATAATTACTAATCGATCTCGAATAATGTCTCGAAAAATATCTAAAAATTTCGTGACAATTCGTGATTAATTTAGCGTTTGTTTAGTGATTTCATTTTGACAATTAGGACAAATGAATGCGCTTCTCTGCCCCATTTTTATCCGTGTTATTATTGTACCACACTTCAAACATTTTTTTCCAGCTCTTTGATAAACTTTAAGAACTTTTTGAAATCCTCCCGGTTTTCCGCTGGTATCGCGATAATCACTGTCGGAAGTTCCTCGCAGTTTTATAGCTTTATTTAAAACATTTCTTATAAACTTATAGACTAGCCTGGCTTCTTCTTTGCTTAAATTTTTAACCAATCTTTCCGGCAAAATACCGGCTTCGAATAAAATTTCCGAAGCATAGATATTTCCAATCCCGGAAATGATCTGCTGATCCATCAAAATATCCCGAATTTTCTTATTTTTTTTGTTTTCTAAAATCTCTTGAAATTTTTTCAAAGTAAACTCATCGCTCATGGCATCAACTCCCAAATTTTTAATTTCTTTCAACTCTCTAACTTTATCCGTATCCACTAAAACAATTTTGGCAAATTTCCGCAAATCAGAAAATTCCATTTTCTTGTTTTTCCCCAGATAAAAAATATGATGCACGTACTGATTCACCCGATCATCAAAATAATCCCTACCGCCATGATTCATAATTCTTGCTTCATGATTCTTAACTAACAAATGTCCTGTCATTTTCAAATGAATATATAAAATTTTGTTTCCGCTTAAATTTATAAAAATATTTTTTCCGATTCTTTCGGCTCCTAAAATTTTTCGTCCTTTAATTTCTTTCACAAAATTTTCAAAGTTATTTTTGATCGCTTTTTTGTGATCGCTCCAAAAACCGGTGATAACATCGCCTTTTATTTTTTCATTTAAATCGGAAATGATCGTTTGTACTTCAGGCAATTCCGGCATATATAAATATACGCAAATAGTTGCGAATGCCACCGAATAAATTCGAATGCATTCGTTCAACATTCGCGACCATTCGCAAGTTAGATTTCTCCCCAATTATCCCCCACGCTCACATCGGCAATAAGAGGTACCTTTAATTTAAATACGCTCTCCATAAGCGCTTTGACTCGCAGAGAAACCTCCGAAGCGATATTTTCGTTGGCTTCTAAAATAATTTCGTCGTGGATCTGAAGAATCATTCTAACGTCCGAATTATTTTTGTATTCATCATAGATTTTTATCATCGCCAGCTTTACAATGTCTGCCGCTAATCCTTGAATCGGCATATTAATCGCCATCCTTTCCGCTCCCTGCGCCACTTGAAAATTAGGCGAATTGATTTCCGAAATATTTCTTCTTCTTCCTAAGAGCGTTTCGACATAACCATTTCTTTTGGCTATTTCTTTGGTGCGAATAATATAATTAGCCACACCGGAGAATTTTCTCATATATTCGTCGATGAATTTTTTGGCATCCTCTCTCTCGATTCCGGAAGCTTTGGAAAATCCGAAGACGCTCATTCCATAAATTACTCCAAAATTAAGAGCTTTGGCTCCGCGGCGCATTTTATCGGTAACCTGCGATAGCGTTACTTTGTTAATTTCCGCCGCCGTAATCTTGTGAATGTCATCACCTCGCACAAAAGCCTCAATAAGCTTTTTATCATCGCTCATATGCGCCACGATGCGAAGATCAATCTGAGAATAATCGCCGCTAACCAATTTATAGCCATCTTCTGCCACAAAAGCCGTTCGCATCAGCTGCCCCAAATCAGTTTTGATAGGAATATTTTGCAGATTAGGATCGGATGAAGAAAGTCTTCCGGTAGCCGTCACGGTTTGATTAAAAGTGGTATGCAATCTGGAATTTTTGTCTACCAAAGCCGGGAGCGTGTCGAGATAGGTAGTTTTTAATTTGAAAATCTCCCGATACTCTTCTATTTTTTCGATTATCTTATGCTTAGAACGAAGTTTTTCCAATTCCGAAGAGGCAGTAGAAAATTTAGTTTTAGTTTTTTTAATATCAGCTGTGGAAAGTTTCATTTTTTCAAAAAGCACTTCGGAAAGCTGTGAGGGAGAATTGATGTTAAACTTTTCTCCGGATAACTTGTAAATGCTTTCTTCGAGATTTTTTATTCTTTCTTCTATTTTTTCCAAAATTCCTTTGAGTACGATGGTGTTTAGTTTCATTCCGCTAAATTCCATTTTTGATAAAATTTCAACCAGCGGCATTTCAATGTCAAAAAATAATTTTTCAATATCTTTCAAAACATACCGATCTTTTTTCTGCTCTTCGCATATAGACTGAATCTTTTTAAGAAGAACGCTTTTAAGCTTAAAAATGTAATCGGATCTTCGTGAAATAGACTGAGCTTTTTTTTGCTCCATATCTTCATCAATCATCATTGAAAGCTGCCCTGATTTGTTTTCTTCTTCGACAATTTCTTCTCCCAATTCAATCATTACCAATTTATTAAATTCGATTTTGACTCCGGGATCAAGAATATAGGCGGCGATCATTTCGTCAAAATAAATTCCTTTGAGTTCGATATTGTAAAAATTTAAAACTTTTAAAATGTTTTTAAAATCATATCCGATTTTTTTAATATTCTCGTCTTCCAATATTTTTTTTACTTTTTCAAAAACGCCGCTGGAATATTTTAAATAGAAAGATCTTCCTGGTTTCCAGGAAAATGCCAGCCCTCTAATTTCCGGCCGGTTATTTTCCCCCAACGCATCGATCGCCAAGGAAATTTCTTTCTGCTCTCCTATTTCTTTCCAGAACTCATCCGCGTTTTTTCCATCCACTTCTTCGTATTTGAAATCTTTCACTCCGTTATTTTCTAAATCATTCACAACTATTGGCTTTGATTCGGTGCTATTCGTATTTTTAGGTATTCTCTTTATCAAACTATAAAAATTAAGTTCTCCGAAAAGCGCTACTAATTTTTCCCGATCAAAATCATGCACTCTGGTTTTTTCCAGATCCAAATTAACTGGAACATCAAGCTTGATAGTAGCTAATTTTTTACTCATAAAAGCCTTGAGTCGATCTCTTTCTAGCTTTTCTTTAACAGAACCTTTTATTTCATTGAGGTTTTGGTATATTTTTTCCACCGATTCGTATTTGGTCAAAAGTTCCACAGCGGTTTTTTCTCCAATTCCTTTGACTCCGGGAATATTGTCCGATGGATCACCGCGCAGTCCTTTATAATCGATAATTTGAATAGGCGTCAGATTATATCTTTCTTTTATTTTTTCCGCATCATAAATTACCGAATCGCTGAGACCGCGCCTCATTGTGTAAACTTTTGTTTTGTCGGTTACCAATTGCAAAGTATCGAGATCTCCGGTAACAATAATCACCTCGAGCTCTTCGTTTTGCTGCGCCTGTTTGGCCAGCGTTCCAATCACGTCATCCGCTTCGTATCCTTCTTTTTCATAAATGGGAATATTGAAAGCTTGGACAAACTCCTTCACTCGGGGAATTTGATTGTAAAACTCGTCTGGCGCTTTGGTGCGGGTAGCTTTGTATTCTTTGTATTCTTCGTGCCGAAAAGTCGGTCCGGCCAAATCAAAAGAAGCCGCGATGTAATCGGGCTTGAAATTCTCAATTACGGAAAAAAGCGTGGAAGCAAATCCGTAGACAGCATTAACCAATTCCCCTTTTTTGGTAGAAAGAGGCGGAAGAGCATGATAGGCGCGATGCATAATGGCATTCCCATCAATCAGAACAAGTTTTTTCTTTTCTTCCCCCATATATCAATTGCTTTTATGCTAATCAAAATTAAGTCTTTGCTTTTTTCCATCTAAATATTTTTGAGCATTTTTGAAAATCTTTTCTGTCCATTTGATATATTCCTCGGCTTCTTTTTTAGAAATCAAAATTCCTCTTAAATTAGTTCGATTATTTTGCTCTCAAATATGTTTTTAATAAATGGATCATTGTTTTTCTTTCGTTTCTCAAATTCTTTTTCTTCAACATCAATTATGCTTATTTCTCTGCCTATTTTTTTCTGAATCGGCGCAATAATTCTTTTTGCTTCAAGAGAAGAATGGCTTCCGATAAGCAAAATGTCTATGTCGCTTTCCTGTTCGAACAAATTTTTGGCATAGGAGCCGAATATGTAAGCCTTTTTTAGTCCTTTGAGTTTAATTAATGCTTCTCTTATCATTTTTGAAAGTCCATATTTCATCTCAAACACTTTTTTTATTTCTTTTAAGAGCGGGTAGCTGTGATTCAAAAAATAATATTTCTGATTGCCTCGCTCTTCGGATTCAAGGATTCCTTCATTATCCAGTTCTTTGAGTTTTCTGTGCAAATTTCCCGGATCAACTTCAAGAATTTCGGCTAATTCGTTGATATAATGCCTTTTTGAGGGGTTTATAAAAAAGTATCCCAACAATTTTACGGTTATTTTTGACCTTAAAGAAAACATAATTTTATTGTAATATATTACAATAATCATTGTATCATATTACAATAGATTGTCAACTTCTTTATTTTCGCATTTTTCTTTTGGTGTAATTTTAGTCAAGGCTATTTTTACACTACGGTGTAAAATCTTCTATTTTTCTCTTTTATCCATTCTCATCTTATACAGTTTTTCTCCCAAATATTTCTCACTTTCATATTCTCCCAGATTTTCAAAGCCCACTTTTTCAAAATACAATTTATTGGCGCCGGTGTTTTTCACAAAAGTATCGCCATTGATAATATAATTTTTAGATTCTATTTCCATAACTTTGCTGATAAAATATTCTCCAATTTTTAAGCCATGCAGTTCGGAAGAAATATTAACCGAGGTAAATTCCAATTCATCCGGCTTTCCCACAACCGGCCTGAATTTGCAAAACGCCACAATTTCGCCTTTATATTTCAAGGTGTAGGTTTTTTGGTTTTTCAACCCTTCTTCGGAAATCATTTCTTTTTCCAATCCATCAACAACCACTTTCGCTTTTTCCGGCTCGCCCGGAAAAACAATGTCGTAATAATTTTTCTTCGAAATTCCCAAAATCCTTTCTTTTTCTTCCTGCCTCAAATCTTCCCCCATTTCATTGGTCTCAATATCAAAATCTTTTATATTCTCAAAATCAATCTCCTCCTCGCCCTCTTTAGCCGACCGCAACACTGATTGCAAAAGAATTATTCCTACTTTTGACTTTTTAATTTCGTCCAATAAGTTTTTAATTTTTTCTTTTTTTTCTCCCTTTACTTTTAATCCATCGCCAAATTGCTTAATTATCTCCTGAATTCTCTGGAGCATTTCAAACTTCATCCCAGAGACATTCCGAGCTTCACCGTCTTTAAAAAACAACCTCTCTAAATCTGCTTTTTTCTTTTCTGCAAGATCAACAAGTTCCGATATTTTAGAAAAAATCAAACTAGCATCTTCAAATGACAGCTCTTCGCCGATAGCCACTATTTTCTGAGCATTATTAATATCAAATTCGCAGCTCAAAAATGCTCTAAGCCCGTTTCCTTGGTAATGTTTAACAAAATCCAAAAGCTGATCAAACTTTCCAAGAGTTTTAAGTTTATAGGCCGCCACATTCAACCATTGTTGTTCTCTCCAGGTCAAGACATCATGAATTCCAATCCCAGCCTTTTCTGCAAATTCAAGACTAATTTCTTTCAAGAAATTATAGTCGCCAAGAAGAGACATCCTTTCGGCGTATTGATTTTCCGCTTCTCCTTTCAGTCTTGGATTTTCCTCGGTTCTTTGCCAGGGACACATTCGCTGTTCCATCTCGCCCTTCCCAGATAATGATCTGTCTGTTACTTCTTCTTCTGAAAAATCAGGATGCTTTTCTTTGATCCTTTTTCGCTTTTGCTCTTTTTCTTCTGGCGACAACAAGTTGAAAGTATAGAGTATTTTTTGTGTTTTGCTGTGCACCGTTACAATCCCGGCTGTATTTTTATCCAGAATAACTACTTTGATATTTTGCATCGGGATAGTTTCTCTGTTGAAAATAAAGTTTTCTATTCCAATATAATAGCGATTACTATCTATTGGAACATATGTTTTATTTGCCATATCAAACTCTTTGCGCATCAGTTTTCCACTAGCTCCTTCTGTTTTAATTCTAAAGTCTTCTAGTTTTATCATGCCCTTTTGAATTAAATTTGGGCAAAATTTTTGAAAAAATTCAAAAGGCCTGAACAATGAAGTTCCCTGCGAACCTCCCATAGATCCAATTTTTTCCTCAATCCATCTTGCGCTTATTTTTCTAAATTCATTTTTCTCTTCATCATAAACCATCAAGTTTCCATTTTCATCTCTTTTTCCCTGAAAATCTCTAAATATTTTAACCGCCATTGCCATCTCCCTAGCGCCAATCGCTTCGCCGTTTTCCGTGATTATGTCCTGCTTCCAATGCATCCTATTCTGTCCCTCGTCTTCATACAAATCCCAAAGATTTAGATAATATTCTTTGCTTCGTATGCTTTCTTCATCAAAAGCGTCTTCGATACTTTTAGGAATATTAAACAGGGGCTTGCTTTTAATCGGTTCTCCGTTTTTTCTTTGCCGCTCAAAATCTTCTCTTGAGACCACTTTTGTGTTTCTTAATGCTGCGAAAACATTATTCGCGGTAAAGCTTTTTTTTGTTTTTTTGTCCAGGTTAGTGTTTTTTAATTTTCTTTTTAAATCCGGAGACTTAATAAAATCCAGATCTAAAACGATGTGTCCGTCAATAATATTCAAAAAACCCTCTTGCTCCAATGTTGAAATTAGCTTTTCCTTCGGACCAAAAACTTCCGATTTCTCCGACATCGATCCGCGGGATTGATTTTTTGTAGTATCTATTTCGGCGGTGCTTATTTTAATCGTCTCGTCATTTTCTGGTGGGACTGGTTTTGGAAAAGTTGATTCTTCAAACATAAATGACTTTTTCTAGTTATATTTAAATATTAACATTTTTAAGCCAAAGAAAAAAGGCAGCCGCTAACCAAAGCCGACTGCCCCCGAAACCCTATGGCCATTTCATGGGAACATTTATCGGTTCCCAATCATCCTTATAGGCGGGGAGGTATGGCTTCTCCCCTCGAAGAACAAGCCTTCCCTCCCAATGTAATTCCAGCCAGCATCCGGCTGGAATTACCATTGGATGATGTTGCCCATAGAAGACAACATCGCAAATCCTCCCCCACGTGCCTTTGGGAGGATTTAATCCTTCCCCCTCGTACCGAGCCCATCCATCGGACCCGTTAAATACTTCTGCCGATACCAGTTTTCTGGCATCGACGGTTTCTGCACAGTTTACTCGCCAGGTTTCCCGGACTCCTCCTGTCCCTAGATCCCTTTCTTTAATTTTTTCCCGACTTACTTCACCGGGAATTTGGGGTATAACAACCCCCTCAATTACTTCGAAATCTATGAAATGATTCATGCTTCCTCCTCGCCGCTTCTGCGACTTTCAATTTTATTTGAACTGCCAAAAAAATTTTCATCTTAAATCCTTTTTCAGCAGTTCAAATTTTTCTCAAAGAACTATTTTCTCTCTCAAAACCTTCAAATAAATTTGAAGGTTTAATTGAGCGGGACAAGCAAACCGCGCTTGTCCCAAAAACCTATTTTTCATTTCGGATGAGTTTATGGGCCTTGGCCCACAACTCATCCGGATCAAAACCCTCCTCAATTGCCATTAAAATGATGGCAATGAGTTTTTCTAAAACTTTTTCTTTATCCATTTTTCCTCCTTCGCCCCTTTTGCCTCGAGAATGGAATTAACTCGGGAGGGGCATTTTATTTTTTTGAACTGCCAAAAAAATTTTCATCTTAAAAACTTTTTCAGCAGTTCAAATTATATTTTGTCATTCCGAGTGAGCGATAGCGAGTCGAGGAATCTAATTTTGATTTTAATTAGATCTTTCGATTTCGTGCCGAGGCGACACTTCGCTCAAGATGACATTGTATATATTCATTTTTCAAATAACTTCCTCTCTCAAAACCTTCAAAACGAATTTGAAAGTTTAATTGAGAGGGACAAATAGCCACCACAGCTACCTGTCCCAAAAACCTACCCTTCACACTGTAGAATGCTATCGTCCACGAACGGAGGAGGTATGTTTTCCCCCTCGCTATGACGACGAATAGCGTCAAGGAAATTACCCGACCCAAGGAGGGTCAAGGAAATATCCGCCTCGAACCGGGGCTTGCCAGCCTCTCCGTACCCGCTGAAGCGGTCGGGATAAAAAACATGCAGTAACCCCTCCCGCGCCCACAGGGGCACGAGAAGCGGAAATCCCCAAAGCGGAAGAAAGTGCTCCGCCTGGAGAATCCGGGACACTATTGGTCCCTGGGCGATCACGGCGTCCCAGGAAACCCGAGAGCCGTTCGAAAGGACATACTGCTGTCCCCATTGTGTCCTTTCGGACTCAATGAGCATGTCACCTGCCTCGACCAACCGAGGCGAAAGATACAACGTCCTGGGTTCTTCGCCCAGAACGATTAAGTTTGCTATCTGGTGACCTGATAGCAAACTTACCGACTGGTGGGAAACATACGGGCTCCGTAGCCCGTGCATCTCCCATCCACAAACGTCCATCCGGACGGTAAAATCCGTCCAACTCTTGAAACTTTCCAGCCGCCTACTAATTTCGTTGTATCCTTTCATTGTTTCTCCTTGCGCTTAAGGCCCGCACGGCCATAATTTGTTAACTTCCCAACTCCGCCTCAACTTCTACAAACAAAAAATCAAAACGGAATTGAAAAATTTTTTCTTTATTCAATTTTCAAATAACAGTCCTAATCCCTCCGCAATACTGTAAGTGAATAATATGCAAATTCCGAATCGAGAGAGATTTTGATCCGAATGTTTTTCGCATATCAGCAAATCACTTACAGAATTGCGGAGAAATAAAAAAAGAGGCGGAGAGAGATTTTTGTGACTTCTGATCAAGCCTCTCTCAAAAACTCAATCTGTTTCTCTTCCGCCTCTTTATGTTTTCAAATATGCTTTCCTTATTTCTCTCTAATAAGGAATGAAGTAGAGACTCTATCTTTTTGATGAATCTCCACCCTCACTCATTACTATAAGCTTGGGAGGATAATTGAACCGCGACTTAGTATGGTCTCCCTCAATCCTTGCGGATTTTCAGCTCCATACCAAATCTTGATTTCGCCCCGCTCGCAGGTTGGTTTAGATCCCGCGCCTTAGCCTACTATGAGTTAAGTCGGCCAGATGCAAGCTTTTTAATGTACTTCGTTGGCTAAGAGTCCAATTCATTGAATTTTCATCTTAACAATCCATTATATACCTTTTTCAATAAACTGTCAACAATAAAGTAGCATAAATTGGCATATTTTTAATAAAATGCTTTTATTATTGTCACAAATCACAGTAAATAAGCCCTGTCTTTGTCACAATGATTTGACAAACACCAAAATACGCGCTATAATAACCACATATGTATGAACAATCCTTGATCCAAATCGGCCTCAATTACACCCAATCGCTGGTTTATGAAATCCTGATCAAGAATGGGTCTCTTTCGGCTAGAAAAATAGTCACAAAAACCCCTTTCAAAAGGGGCTTGGTCTACAAAACACTGGATGACCTCCTGAAACTGGAAGTTATTGAGAAAACCGAGCCAGAACATTCAATCGCTATTTTTCAAGCCAAGCATCCTTTGTCCCTTCGAAACCTGGCTGAAAAAAGAGAACAAAAAGCCAAAGATGCCAAACTGGCTTTGGATGGAATGATCTCCTCCATCATTTCCGATTACAACCTCGTTTCCGGCCGTCCAGGGGTTTTATTCTACGAGGGACTGGATGGCATCAAAAAGGTTCTCGACGACTCACTGGAGTCCAAAACAGAGATCTGCACCTATGCTGACATGGAGGTGGTGGTAAAATACATTGATAAAATAAATAGGGAGTATGTGAAGAAAAGAGGAAAACTGGGACTAAAGAAAAAAGTCATTATGCTGGATAATGACTTTGCGAGAAAATATATGAAAAATTATTACAATGAAGTTACCGAGGTTCGTTTTATTGATTACAAATTATTTTCCTTTTCTCCTCTTATGGAAATTTACGACAATACCGTTTCCTATGTGACACTGGAAGAAAAAAATAAAATCGGAGTGATTGTGAAAAACAAGGAAATCTATCAAATGCACAAATCTCTTTTTGAATTTAATTGGAAAAATTCCAAAACCCTTTCCGAGCTTAATTAACCTTAATGTCCACAATTTCTTCATTTCCAATTTCTTGATTTAATTTTCGGACAATCTCTTTTTTATTAAGCAGAAGCTCGTTACTAAAAATTGAGCTTTCGGATTTTATATATAATTTTCCATTTTTATAATAACCGGCTTTGAGATTTTTGGCGCCTTGGTTTCCGTATTCCTGTTTGATGATTCTTTCAAAAAGATAAAAAATGTCCTTGTCTTCTAGTTTTAAACTAGGTTTTTTTTCTTTTTGAGATATCAAAAAACTTATCTTCTTCATAATTCATAATTCTTAATTCATGCTTCTGCTAGTTTTTTATCGGCATAACGACATATGTAGATTTTTCGTCAATTTCAACCTTGCCTTCTTTTTCATTCGCCATCCGGAGAACTACCGGTGAAGAGCCGCTGTTGGCCAGAAATGCCACCTGGGGGGTGTTAATGGCATTAATTCCATCCAGGATGTAGCGGGGATTAAAAACAATGTCTTGGTCCAATCCATCGATTTTAGCTTTGACTTCGGTCTTATTTTCTCCCTTTTCTTCTGACTGGGCCAAAACAGAAATTTTCCCTTCTTTTTGGTTCAACTTAAAACTAACTTCTCCCGACTTGCTATTGGTAAAAAAACTGCCAATCTTGACCGCCCGAAGAGCCTCTTCTTTACTTATGATCGCCTGGGTGGAAAATTCCTTGGGGATGATCTGTTTATATTCCGGGTATTTTCCGTTTATCAGGCGGGAGACTATCCGCACATTGTCGATCTGAAAAAATATCTGATTTTCTTCCACTGCTACCTCCACCTCCTGATCCTCTTGGCTGATTACCCGCAAAACCTCAAGAAGTGTTCCACTGGGAATGATTATGGAATTAGTTTTTGACAAAAACGCGGTAAATTCATCTTCTTTTTTCACCTTGATGGCACACTTAACTTCAAATAGTCGAAAGCTGTCTGTGGCCGCCAAAGCAACTTCCCTGTCTCCCAAAATGACATTAACCCCACTAAGTTCCGGACGCGTCCCATCCAAAGAGACACAGGATAATATCTTAGGAAGGTTTTCTTTTAATTCATTTCCAGAAAAAGAAAAAAGAAAACTCCCTTTAAATTCGGGGATTATAGGAAAATCTTGGGCGCTAAGTCCTTTTATGCTCGCTTTAGAATTGCCACTTTTTATGCGCAAAACCTGATCATCCGTCTCAATGGTGATGTTTTCTCCTTGAGGAAGATTGTTTACAAAATTACTGATAATTTTGGCAGGGATGGTTATTTTTCCTTCTTTTTCTATTTTTGCTCCTACTTTCAAAAATACTCCAATTTCCAAATTAGTAGCAGAAAACTTAAGCATTCCTTTTTCTGTTTCCAAAAGGATATTTTCTAAAATGGGCAAAGTAGATTGTTTTCCAATAACCCTCTCTGTGTTATATATAGCCTTTTTAAAATTTTCCTGAGTGCAAGTGATTTTCATATAAGTATATTTAAATTAATTAGTAATATATTTATATATTTATTACTATTATTATATAACTTGTGGATAAATAAATATTTGCTTTGTTTTAGGATAATTTAAGGTAAATTAATTGTGGATATGTTGGTAGTTTGGATTGGGTGTGTGCTGTTGATAAGTATCGTCTAAGGTTTTTGTTAATTTTTTGCACGAGTTATTAACAGGCTTAATCTGTGGATAACTAGAGTAATACAAGGGATGATGCAGTGTTATTAACAGGCTGTCCACTAATCTAGTTGATATAGACGCTCCTTAAGAGTAAACACAGCCTCCTTTATTCTTTCATTAACATCCAACTCCCTGTTGATTTTTTCGAAGGCATGCAATGCGGTGGTGTGATCTCTGCCTCCAAATTTTTCACCAATTCCAGGGTAGGAAATATTTAATTCGCTTCTCATTAGGTACATAGCCACCTGTCTAGCCAGAGCCACTTCTTGTTTTCGTCCTTTGTTCAGAAGATCTTCCTGTGAAACATTGTAAAAATCTGAAACCAAATCAATAACGTTTTGGTGATTTATGCCTTGTTTTTTTCCGCTAGAAATGGTTGTTTCGAGTGTTTTTTTGACAAAATCTAAAGTTGGTTCTTTGCCGCCCAATTCAGATAAAGCAATAATTCTATTCAGAGCTCCTTCAAGTTCTCGGATGTTGTTTTTTATGTTCTCTGCGATAAATCTTGAGACCTCTTCGGTTAAGGGAAGCCCTTTTTCAGCTGATTTTTCTTTTAATATGGCCATTCTTGTTTCTAGATCAGGCCTTCCAATGTCAGCAATCATTCCTCCTTCAAAACGAGAGCGAAGTCGATCTTCAATAGTAGCAATTGATTTAGGAGGCCGATCGCTACTTAAGACGAGCTGCTTGTTGAGTTGATAGAGTGCGTTGAATATGTGAAAAAACTCATTTTGAGTTTTTTCTTTGCCGGAGAGAAACTGAATATCGTCAATGATTAAAAGATCAACTTGTTGAAAAGTAGCCTTAAATTCGCTTACTCTCCCATTTTTTATGGATTCAATGAGGTCAGTAGCAAACTTTTCTAGGGTTATGTAAACTACATTTTTTTGAGGGTTATTTTTTAGTACCTCGTTTCCAATTGATTGGAGGAGGTGGGTTTTGCCAAGCCCAACATTTCCATAGATAAAAAGCGGATTATAGACTTTTCCAAGATTTTGGGAGACAGCCCAGCAGGCTGCTCTGGCTAGTTCATTATTTTCTCCTATGATGAAATTTTCAAAAAGATAACGTGAATTTAAGTTGGAAGATTTGGCGCCAAAAGGCTTAAATTGAATATTTTTAGGAATAGCGCTGGAAACTTGATATTGCTCAGGATTTTTAATAGCGTCAACATTTTTTGGCTTATCCTGGCTAATGTTAGAAGGACTATAAATCAAACAACTGATTTCAAAAACTTCTTTGTGAAAATTCTGAAGAGCTTTTATTATATAGCTCCTATACTTATTTTCCAGCCATTCTTTGGAAAATCCATTCGGAACACCAATAACTATCTTTCCACGCTCACTCGAAAGGATAGAAGTGTTTTTAAACCAGGTGATAAAATTAGCCTTTGAAATAGATAACTCTATTTCTCCCAGGGCTGCCTGCCAAAGCTCTTCATTTGTCATATAGTTTTTTAGATTACCTCCGTTAAAAGAAGCTTAGTCGTGTGTTGAAAATTATAGCATAGGCAACGCTTTTTGTCAGAGGAATAATGGTTTACAATCTGTTTATAAGATGTGCGCATTAATTTTTCTTTTGATAAAAAGCCTCTTTCTTTACATAACAACGAATAAGTGCTAACTTAAAGTAGCAATTCGTTTTGTCTATGAACACATTTTTTTTATTAGTCGAAAATAGCCTGTCTTGGGTGGTTATCCTTTTAGCAGTTTTTGTGATAGTTTTGATTGTGATTGTTTTTTATGTTTTAGCAAAAACAAGAGGGCTAGAGAGAAAAAGTGCGATTTTGTTTGAAGGAAAGGATGGAAAAAGTCTGGAAGAGTTAATGCTAAAAAACTCGACCGATATAAAATCTTTGGATATTGAAATCCAAGAGCTTTATAATATTTCCAATAAAATACACCAGCTTTCCTTTTCCAGCATCCACAAGGTGGGAATAATCAGATTTAATCCATTTGGTGATATTGGAGGAGATCAAAGTTTTTCAGTAGCCCTTCTGGATGGAAAAAATACAGGAGTAGTTATATCATCTCTTCACACCAAAGAAGGAACCAGGGTTTATTCAAAGCCGATTGCTAAGGGAGAAGAAGAAAAATATCCCTTAACCGAAGAAGAGAAGAAGGTGGTTAAAATCGCGATGCAGAAAAAACCTAGCAAAGTTTAGTTTAAAAAAATGGATAACGAAAATCAAAAATTAGCCAGAATACCAGCCTCTGTTACAGTGAAAAGGCTAGCAGAGATTTTGAATTTGCCAATTTCAAAAATTATTACCGAGCTGATGGGAAACAATATTTTGGCGACCATAAATGAAGAAATTGATTTCGAAACCGCCAGTATTATTGCTCAAGATCTAGGATTTTCCACGAAAGAAGACGCTCTTTGTTCTGAAAAAGAAATAATAACACTGGAAAAATTAGTCGAAATAATCAAAAAAGAGAAAGAATCAGACAAAATCCTTGAATCGCGCTCGCCCATCGTTACTATTTTGGGTCATGTTGATCATGGAAAAACCACTCTTTTGGATACGATTCGGAAAACAAGCGTGGCGGCCAAGGAAGCAGGTGGAATAACCCAGCATATTAGCGCCTATCAGGTAAAAAAGAAAGGGGAATGGATTACCTTTGTTGACACTCCTGGGCATGAGGCTTTTTCGGCTATGCGCGAGCGAGGAGTCAGCATCGCCGATGTCGCTGTTTTGGTGGTAGCGGCTGATGATGGAGTGCGTCCTCAGACCAAGGAGGTAATATCCTATCTTAAAGAAAAGAAAATGCCGGTAATTGTAGCGATTAATAAAGTTGATAAGCCAGAGGCCAACATAATAAAGGTAAAGCAAGAGCTGGCTGATAATGGAATTGTTATTGAGGAATGGGGCGGAGATGTCATTGCGGTTGAAGTAAGTGCTAAACAAGGATTGGGGATAGACAATCTTTTAGAGAATATTTTGTTAGTGACAGAAGTGGAGGATTTTAAAGCTGATTTTAAAAGAGATGGACTGGCGATAATTTTGGAAGCACATCTTGACTCGAAGAAAGGTCCGGTAGCGACGGCATTAGTAAAAACCGGAACCTTGAAGGTGGGACAAGATGTGGTGGCTGGCGTGGTGACAGGGAGAATTCGAAGAATGGAAGATTTTACCGGAAGAAGTGTTAATGTTGCTGAGCCTTCTATGCCAGTTACAATAATGGGGCTGGGAAGTGTGGCGAAAACGAATGATATCTTGCAGATTGTCAGTAAAAAATCTTTTTCTGAGATGAAATCGCAAGCTAGCGGAAGCAATGCGCTAAAAACCAAGATTGACCAAAGCTCTCTCGAAGGCGGCGTAAAAAGGTTGAAGGTGATCTTAAAAACCGATGTTCAAGGATCACTTGAGGCTATTGAGCAGATTCTTTCAACTATTAAATCAGAAGACGTAGCCGTCCAATATATTGGAACCGGAGTGGGAAATATTACCGAATCGGATGTAAAAATCGCAGAAAGCGCCGGAGCCATTATTTTTGGCTTCAATGTGGTTGTTACTCCGGTAGCCAAGCGTCTTTCTGAAGGAGCGGGAGTTTCAATGAAAGTCTATAATATTATTTATGAATTAGTGGAAGAAGTGAAGAAAATGCTTTCAGATATGCTTCCGGTAGAAATTGAGAGAACAGACCTCGGAATCTTAAAGGTGCTGGCAATTTTTAAAACTGGAAAAAGAGATATGATTGTAGGAGGAAGAGTGAGCGAGGGGAAAATGATTAAAGGAGAAAATATTGAAGTAAAAAGAGAAGGAGAAATAATTGGAAAAGGAAAAATGGCCAATTTACAACAGAACAAACAAAATACCCAGGAAGTAAATCAAGGAAACGAATGCGGGCTTACCTTTGAAGGAGGCGTAAAAATAAAAGAGGGAGACAATCTGATTTGTTATCGGGAAGAAGAAAAGAAGCGCAAGCTTTAACGCTAATTGTTGCGAATACTATCAAATACATTCGAATTCATTCGTTCATCATTAGCGACTATTTGCGAAACGTATGCCTTATCGTATTTCAAAGATAAACGAGCTGATAAAACAGCAAATATCGGATATTATAACTCGGGAACTCAATTTGAAGCCGGGAGTTTTTTTAACTGTGGCGAAAGTTGACACCAGCCGGGATCTTCGCTATACTCGTATATTCATCAGCATTTTCCCTGAGCGGGAGATTAATTATGCCCTAGAAACCTTAAAGAAAGAAACTTATCTTATCCAGGGAAAACTCAACAAAAAACTCTTTATTAAAATTATTCCCAAAATAGAATTCATTGTCGACACTACTGAATCAAAGGCTGATGAGGTGGAAAAATTGCTGAATGATATTAACAGAGATTGATATTTGTTGAAGCTTCCGAACTTGTCTATGAAATCTTTTGTAAAAGAATTCACAACCTTAAACTATATAATAAACAAATCCAATAACGTGCTTCTTTTTGCCCACACTAATCCTGATGGAGATACCATCGGGGCTAACTTGGCTCTAAGAGAATACATTGCATCGCTTGGAAAAAAAGTGGACATTGCTTGCTTTGATCCATTTCCGAATTATCTTAATGAAATTTTTCATGCAGAATTTGTTTTTCCTGATAAATTAGACATGTCATCTTATGATGCAGTTATTGCTTGTGACAGTGTTGAAAGAGGATTCGACAGGATATTTGAAAAGATTTCATTGAATCAGGCAACAGTTCTCATCGATCATCATCCCGACATCCATCTTCAAGGAGATGCTAATATTATGGATTCGTCTTGTTCCTCGGTCTGTGAAATGATTTATCGTTTTTTTGTTTTTTGCAATTTAAAAATTACTAAAGAAATAGCTACTTGCTTGATGGCGGGAATCTTGGGTGATACTGGGAGCTTCCAGCACTCTAACACCTCGACTTATGTTATGAATATTGCTTCCGATTTGATGAAAAAAGGAGCGCCCATTTCCAAGATAGTTGATATTGTTTTTGCCAATAAAAAAATATCAACCCTAAAGCTTTGGGGCAGGGCTTTCGAAAAGGCTAAAATTAATCCTAGAAACGGTATGATTGCTACCGTTTTGACTGAAGATGACATTAAAGATTGCGAAGCGTCCACGGAAGATATTGCTCAAGTGGCATCTATTCTTAATACTGTTCCGGGAACTAAATTTTCATTGATTCTTTCTCAACGAGAAGGCGATAATATTAAAGGCAGTCTAAGGTCGGAAGAATATAAAGGGGTTGATGTTTCTGAGATCGCTCACCAATTCGGTGGCGGCGGGCACAAACTGGCCTCTGGCTTTGAGGTCAAAGGAAAAATTGTCGAGACGGAAGAAGGATGGGAAATTGTATAGGAATTTTCAATTCACAATTTTCAATTTTCAAACAATTTCCAATAAATTAATTTTTCAATTTACAAAATTTTGTCATTGATATTTGTTTGAAAATTATAAATTGAAAATTAGAAATTTGAGTAGCTTGCTTTAACACCAAAGACATTTAATGTTAAAATAATCTTATAATATTGACCAAACTTTCATTGTATGAACATTGGTTGTCATGTTTCAATTGCCGGAGGAATCCAAAATGCTCCAGAAAGAGCAGCTAAGCTTGGCTGTGAAGTGATGCAGATTTTCACCCGTTCTCCGCAAGGAGGAAAAACTCCGGAAATCACAGAAGAAACAATCCAATCATTCAAAATTCAGAATTCAAAATTCAAAATTCTTGAAATATATATTCACGCTCCATATTACATAAACTTTGCTTCGGCTAATAATCGAATACGATACGGATCAGTTAGGGCTATTCGCGAAGAACTGGAACGCGGAAGTTTGCTTGACGCCAAATACGTGATGACACATCTGGGATCCGCTAAAGAATTGGGAGAAAAAGAATCGATTCAAAAAGTGGTGCATATGCTTCAAAAAACCTTGGAAGGATATAAAGGAAAAACCAAACTTCTTTTGGAAAATAGCGCGGGAACCGGAGATATTATTGGAGATAATTTAGGAGAACTTGGCGAGGTGATCAAGAAAATAAACGACAAAAATATTGCCGGAATCTGCCTCGATACCCAGCACAGTTTTGCTTCCGGATATGATTGGCGGGATTTTGAAAAAACGCTTGAAAGAATCGACGAAGAAATCGGAGCGGAAAACATAAAGCTGATACATGCCAATGATTCCAAATCGGATTGCGGATCAAACATTGACCGCCACGAACATATCGGCCAAGGAAAAATCGGTCTCGATGCTTTTAAAAATATCGTTGCCCTTGCTAAATCTCAAAACATCGATATGCTTTGCGAAACCGAATTTCCAGGAAATAAAAATGATATTGAAATACTGAAAAAGTTAAGAAACTAATACGGTTTCAACAAGTTTTTTTAATTTCTTTGAATTAAATTTTTTCAAATAAAGTCCAATTCTTTTTTTATCAAGAAGTTTCAAGTTCATTTCGGATGCATCTAATTTGGCATAACCGTTAATTGATAAATAAGCCAAGTCCAAAAAAGCTTTTTCCGGATCAGCAATCATGACGTTATCCCTCTTTTCATATCCCCAAAACAACTCCGGTCTAATGTGGTGATAGATAAAAATATAATCAGAAACGTTTATCGTTCTGCTTCTTTTTGCGGTTGCCAATGTCAAATTAATGGGTTGCTGGCTGAGAATTTTGTGGTAGGCCAGCGCCCATTCAAAAGAAAGGTAACTCTGAGAATATAATTCTAATGCCAATTTATTCCATTCAACGTTGGACAGGTTAGTCGCATAAATTCCTCTCGACAATCGCAAAAGCGCTCCGTTTTTAACCAAGCGATTCAAGGACACCTTTAGGCCATTTTCCTCCATAGGTGCTATTTTTCTCAAATCAGAAAAAGAGAAATAACTCTTAGAGATGAGTTTAATTTTTTCCAGTAATTTTTTCATATAGTTGGCTGACTATCGGATAATATTTTTTGGGTAAGAAAACTTGCAGTTCATTCTTGAACTCTCTTGCTGAATAGGGCGGAACTTTTTTGGGTAAAACGAAGTTTTCTCGAAGAACTTGGGAAATATACCAAAGATCAAAAATATCCCGAGCTTTTCTTCTTTGCATCAAAGCCATTTCTTTGAAGGTTTTTAATTCTTGAAGCGCAGGAACCAAGACCAATGGCTCATTGATGCTAATAGGACTTTTTATGAGCATCAGGTCTGTTTTGAATTTTGTTTTTCTTTCCGGCTTATGGATTTCTATTTTGACAGAAAAGCTGTGCTTCAATTTTTCATCATAAATATTAAACAGTGCAAATATTGTTTGGCGTTTTTCTTTGGTGTCAGTCAGTTTCCAGCCTGAATGGTTTTTCTCAATTTTTTCCATCAGTTTTTTAAATTCGGAAAACCTAATATTTTTAATAGTCAGAAAATCAAGATCTTCAGAAAAACGAGGAGAATTATAGGCCAAGCGGAGCGCCGTTCCTCCATAGAAAACAACATTTGAACTTAGCTTGCTTTCGGAAAAATCTTTCAGAAATTCCATCTCAGCTTCTTCGCGCAGAATCTGGTCGGCCGAAATCCCCAGTTTTTTGATATATTCTTTTAATTCCAGATTGTTCATAATTTTAATGATGCATAATAATTAACACTTTTGTTAACTTTATTGTATCATTAAAAAAGAGAGTTGTCAAGTGAAAGTGAAAACGTAATGTCATTCTGCGTCGCCTCGACGAAGAATCCCGAACATATATTCACAAAACTTTTAAATTAACTTTCTTCAAATAAAAAAGCGGTTGAAAGATTCTTCAACCGCTGTTTTTTTCGCCCCCCTTTTGGTTCATGGGACTATGTTGATGTTATCGAGAAGATAAATCAACATATTTAGTCCATCGAGTATCTTGTCGATCCTTTTCTTTGCCTTTGGATTGGTACGGGTATGAAATAATTTGTTTTGCAGCACATCAACGTAGCCACTGACATCTTTGCATACATAGATCGGATTGTTTCTGTTTTCTTCCAGTTCAGCCTTAAAACTTTTCAGGTTGCTTGCCACTCTTTCGTGAATCTGGGCGAAGCCGTAGGCCTTTCCCGCTTTCTCTCTTTCTTCCCATTTTTTCACTACCTTCTCGCATTTTTCAATTGCGTCCGAAACTGAAACTTGGAATTTCATTTCGCTTCTCCTTTTTCATTTTTTAAACTGCTTCGGGAATTTTCCCTTATTAAAACCATAAAAAATATGATTTTGATAAGAGAGGCAAGAGGATAAGATTCTATCGCTCTTGCCTAATGAATTTACTAAAGTATAGCGGATGACGTGGTTGCCCCACTTCCATTTTACTGGAAGCCGCCTCTATAGGGAGAGACGTCCCAAAGTGCCACCCATAAGATACAAAAACGTATCTTACCATGCCCTTGACTATCCAGTTAGTATTTGGGGATTCATTATCTCCCGGCTACTCCTGCTTTTTTGGGGACAGAGTAACCACGCTTCCCGTGCCGCGCCTACGAATTTAGGCTGTCAAACATTGCGCGTTCGTTCCACGGCATACGCTTCACCTCCTTTTGAAGAACTTTTTCTCTCAGAGATTTCAAAAATATTTTTTAAAATCTCAATTGAGAGGCAAGAGGATAAGATTCTATCGCTCTTGCCGTGAAACCTATCTGATCACCTTCTTGGAGACTTTTTTTACAACATCAGCATGCTTCGTGATTTTGCTAATTGGCACGGTTTTGATGCAAACCTGGTATCTGTTAATGCGTCCAGAATGCCATTCCCCCGTTTCGAGACGAATTTCAATAATGTCGTTTTGAAAAATGGCGGATTCGATTTTAATGTATTCGTCTTCTAAACCACAAACGCCAGTTTGTAAAAGAAGCATTTTATTGTCCCACTCTTCCTCCTTCGCCAGCCAAGCGTAAAATTTACGATTGACGTTCTCATACAATCCGTACTCAAAATAAATGATATAGTTTTCCAAGCCCTGGATTCGCTTGAACATGTACATTGCTTTTATCTCCTTTTCCCTGCCTTTCTGCCTAATTGACAAATAAGGACTTATTGGGAGGTGATTTCTCAAGGAACATTGTTGCGAGTCCAATCCATTGGATTTTCATCGTAACAGCCCATTATACATTCAAAAGAGCAAAACGTCAACGATAACCGTCAATTAAAATAGTAAAATAGCGTATTAAAGCCAAAATAAGGTTAATAATTATATTAAAAGTTGACGAAAAGTGTCGACATGTGCTAAAATAGGGCTATGGAGATAAAGCAAGTTTTGGAACAATTTGGTCTCGAAGGACGAAAGGCGGATGTCTATCTTGCCGCTTTGGAGTTAGGCGGAACCACAGTCTTGGAGATTGCCAAAAAAGCCGGCATTAAAAGAACCACCACCTACGATATTTTGCTTGATTTAAAGGAAAAAGGACTGATTTCGGAGACGGTCAAAGGTAAAAAAACCCTTTATCTCGGCGAAGACCCGGAAAAGATTCAAAAAGACCTGAAAATAAAGGAAGAAATGTTTGCCGAAATTCTACCCCAGCTCAAATCTATTCATAATACGGCTGGAAATAAGCCAAAAATTAGATTTTATGAAGGGAAAGAAGGTTTGAGAGAGGTTTATAATGATACCCTGAAGTATTCCGGAGAAATTCTGGGTTTTGCTTCCGAAGATGTGGTCAAAATTTTAGGCCATGATTGGGCTTGGGATTATATGAAACGAAGAAAACAAAAGCATCTGACGGCCCGATTTATTATGCCTGCAACCGAATTTATGCAAAAGGAAGTGGCTTCCCAAGATCAGGAACAATTGCGATCCTCCAAGGTAGTTGATCCGAAAAAGTATCCATTTTCCATAGAAATTAATATCTACGGATTTTCTAAGGTGGCTCTAATGTCTTCGAAAGAAGAAACCGGTTTGATTATTGAAAGTTCGGAAATCTATAAGACAATGAAATTGATTTTTGAACTTATTTGGGACAACTTACCGGAAATTAAGAAAATTTAAAAATTTGTATATTTGCAATAAATTTGTTAATTTGTAGTATCTATGAAAATAGCAATCATATCCGACATTCATGACAATATTCCCAATCTCAAAAAAGTTTTGGATTATTGCGCTTTAAATAAAATCGAAAAGATTATTTGTTGCGGAGATTTGGCTTCCTTGGAAACTCTGGAATATCTGAATGATAATTTTGAAGGTGAAATCTATTTTACTTTCGGAAATATGGATAATGATTATCTCCAAAATTACTTTTTCAAAAATAATGAATTCAAGCAAACGAAAATATTTAAAAAAGAAGGAGAAATAGAAATTGATAAAAAGAAAATCGCCTTTGTTCATTTTCCCAGAATCGCTAAGGGCCTTTGTCGAAGCGGAAGATATGATTTTGTTTTTTATGGGCACACTCACAAGCCCTGGGAGGAAATAATTGGCGAGTGTAAGATGCTGAATCCAGGCAATGTGGCTAATCAAATTTATCCGCCGACATTTGCAGTTTGGAACACGAGCAATGATAAGTTCGAGCTATTAAGAATAGACCAGTTGAAATAATTTTCAATAATCAATGATCAATTTACAATAAATTTACAATGACTCAATTTCCAATGTTGAAAATTAATTAATTGGAAATTGAAAATTCATTGAAAACAAGTAAATTGAAAATTGTAAATTTGATGAGTGAAAGTAAAAGGGAAAAATTAGAGAAATTAAACAAGGAAATGATAGCTTGCTGCAAATGTGTTCTACGTGGAACTTGTAAGCAAGTGGTTCCGGGAGATGGAAGCGCGGAAGCGGAAATTATGTTCATTGGTGAAGGACCGGGGCAAAAAGAAAATGAACTGGGCATTCCTTTTGTTGGGGCGGCGGGAAAATTCTTAGACGAAATGCTAGAAACGATAAAATTAAAAAGAGAAGAAGTGTATATTGCTAACGTGGTAAAGTGCCGTCCGCCAGCGAACCGCGATCCTCTTCCAGAAGAGAGCGAAGCCTGTTGGCCATGGCTCGAAAAACAGATAGAAATAATTGATCCGAAATTAATCGTAACGCTGGGCAGGCATTCGATGGAAAGATTTTTGCCCAATCAAAAAATTTCTCAGATCCATGGAAAAGCGATGAGAAGAAATATTCCGGGACTTGGAACGAGAGTTTTTTACGCGCTCTATCATCCAGCCGCCGCTTTATATAATGGAAGTATGCGAACGATTCTGATCCAAGATTTCAAGCAAATTCCCAAAGTTCTAAAAGCAGTAAATAAATCGGAAAGCGAAAAGAAAGATAAATTCGCACCGGTCGAGAATAACGAAGATAATCAAGAAACTTTATTCTAAAACAAAAATCCTCAAAAGAGGATTTTTTTGTGCCGCGGGCGAGACTCGAACTCGCACGGTATTACTACCGAGGGATTTTAAGTCCCTTTTGTCTACCAGTTCCAACACCGCGGCATTTTCCAATTATGAGGCCAGGGTGGGAGTTGCACCCACGCATTGCGGTTTTGCAGACCGCTGTGTTAACTACTTCACCACCTGGCCATTACCTAAGTATCGTAATATATTATTCACTTTACTGTCAATTCTTTGGGGTCTTTTATTAAAATAATCTCTAAACCTATCAAATTTTCTTTCAAGAAAATCATTTTTGTTTAAGTTTCTATATAAAAATTTGAATAGCTTCACGCTATCTTCAGTAGAATAGCACAGCATATAAGATTTGCATCCATTGTAGACTTTTATATTTTTTGTTTTTATATTCTCATTTAATTGTTTCGCCAGCTTTTCTAAAAACTCTTTACTTCCACAAGTAAAAACAGTTGAAAGTTTACTAATAACCAATTTTTGTCTCTTTCCCTTACGCATACAAATTCTGACACAGCCATCTCCATCAAAGTACCCTCTTACAAAGTGGTTGAAATATTTTTGAGGTATATTGGGAAATTTTACAGTTAATGATTTATTTGGATAAAGTCCAAGCTTTATTAAATCATTGTATAATGTATGATTTCCTATTCTTAATAAATATCTTTTATGTCCATTGTTGGTCGGAGGATTTATTTTAACTATAGTATGTTTTGATTTGAGCCAGTTTCTTATTTTAAGGATGGTTGACTTATCTATGCTTGAAACTCTAATATACTTTCCTCTCAAATAGCTAGCATCTTCCATGCTTCCATCTGCATAAAAATAACCCAAAATATAAGTCATTTCAGGAGACCACTTTTTGAAAAAATTTTCATTTACCGCATACTTTATTCCCATATGGTTGAGTAGTTATGTTGCATACTGCAATTATAGTTTATAATATTATTTATGTAAAGCATATAAAAACAAAAAGCGCCTCCTGCGAAGCGCTTAATGTTTTTACTCCACAACTTCCGCTAAAAGGTTTCTTCGACCGAAAGCAAAAGCTTCTTTTTTGGTTTCGACATAAATGTCGAAGTGATTTCCCTTGATCGCTCCCCCACGATCTTCACAAATCAGTGTTCCAACGCCTTCAATCTTAATTTTGGCACCGAACGGGTAACTTGGAGGGCAAGCCAATGTTCGCTTTTCTCCAACTTTGATTCCGCTAGCCGTAATGCCATCACTTTTTCCGCATTCATCAGCTGCGGCGGTATAAGCAGAAGCATTAATGGTGAATTTTTCTTTAGGAAGGCTTTTCCACATATTTTCCTGTTTTTCCTTCCATTTGGCAAGAACTTTATCATTTTTAATTTCCTGCTCACTTTTAACTTCTTCTTTTATTGAAATGTTTTTTTGTTCTTCAACTTCTATTTTTGTATTAGTATTTACTGTTTCCTTTGCCTCAGTAACAGGCACAGTCGCCACGTTTACCAACAAAGGCAAAGCCGCAATAATACTAATGATATCCATTGTTTCGGCTTAGATAATTAACTTTTTTCGAGGTACTAAATTGGCGATTTTTGTCTGTCGACTAGGCAGACGCAATTTTCACCAACCTACAATGATATCACCAATCGCTTCATAAGTCAAACATTTTAATAAAAAAAGGCTTAAAAAAGCCAAATAAAAGAAAAAACCCCTTATCTAAGGGGAAAAGAAGCAATTAATTCAGGCTTTATTTAAAGCAAATAATTAGTGTTTTTTCTTTTTGTGCTGATCTTCTTTCTTGTTTGGTTTAACATTTTCAGTGGCAAGAGCCAATTCGGTTTTTCCTTTTATCGTTTGCTGATAAGGCAAAAAAGCCTCATCCGGATATCTGCCAAGCGTTTTATCCATAAAATCCCGCCAAATCGGGGCGGCAGTAAAGATTCCATCAGCTCCCTCTGCCATAGGACTATGATCATTGTTTCCAGCCCAAACTCCAACAGCAATAGACGGAGTATATCCTATGGTCCAAACATCCCTAAATTCTTGAGCAGTACCAGTTTTGGCAGCTACTATTCGATCAGGAATGAATATGGGACTTCTCGGTCCAAAAGTTGGACTGCGAGAGACATTGTCGGTTAAAATAGAATTTATTTTTCTGGCTATCTCAGGATCAATGACGTTAGTTTCTTTTCGTTCAGGAACATATTTGTCGGTTTCTTCGTCTACCTCTAAAATCGCTTGTGGCGGATTTCTTTTTCCGTCATTAGCAAAAACAGAAAAAACTGAAGTTAGGTCGAGAAGTTTTACTTCAGCTCCGCCGATTGCAAAGGCCAGTCCGTAATTTATTTTGTCGTCTAGTGTGGTTATCCCTAATCTTTTGGCCATTTCTATTCCCGAAGGAAGTCCTATCATCGCAAGCGTTTTTACAGCCGGAATATTAAGAGACATGCCCAAGGCTTTTCTCATTGTGAGTGTTCCGTGAAATTTTCCGTCATAATTTTTGGGAATATAATTTCTTCCTGATCCATCTGGTCCGAAATTAGTTGGCGCATCAACAATGGAGGTTTCTGGTTGGTAGCCTTTTTCAAAAGCCGCGGAATAAATTATCGGTTTAAAAGATGATCCGGGCTGTCTGGGCATAATTGAAACATTAACTTGCCCATCAATAGAATCATCAAAATAATTTTTGCTTCCCACCATTGAAAGTATTTCTCCGGTTTTTGGATCAATAGCAACCAGTGCGACATTGGAAGCATTTTTAATTCTGTTTCTTTCTGCCCCGTCGGCAACAGCTTTCTCGGCTTGTTTTTGCATATCGTAATCTAGCGTCGTGTAAACTTTCAATCCTCCGGTTTCCAGAAATTCTTCTTTATATTTTTGTTCCAATTCATCGATAACATAAAAAACGAAATGCGGAGCCTCGATTGGCTGGCTGAAAGAGACAATTTTTTGGGCGGTGTTTTCTGCAAGTGCTTTTTTGGTTTCTGATTCCGAAACCAGTCCCAATTTGTACATTTTTCTTAAGATTGATTTTTGCCTTTCGATCAGTTCGTCTTTGTGGATATTGTACGGAGAATAATGAGTCGGAGCCTTGGGAAGAGCGGCTAGCAGTGCGGCTTCATCCAAAGTCAGATCCTTGGCTTCTTTTTTGAAAAATGTTTCTGAAGCGGATTCTATTCCATAGGAATTGGAGCCGTAAGGAACTTCATTGAGGTAGAAATCAAGAATCTCGTCTTTGCTGTATTTTCGTTCGATTTTAAAAGCCATGATAGTTTCCAGATATTTTCGAAGCAGTGTTTTTTCTCTGGTCAGAAAAACATTTCTGGCCAGTTGCTGGGTGATGGTTGATCCTCCTTGCATAATGTCTTTGTTTTTCAGATTAACTTCAAAGGCTCGGGCGATGGCAAAAAAATCGACCCCCAAATGGGAATAGAAAGATTTGTCTTCGGCGGCAACGGTGGCAATGCGGATGTTATCGGGAATTTGATCGTGGCTTAGAATTTTTCGGTTATATTCTCCGTAGATCTGATAGAGTATATGCTCTCCGGTTCGGTCGTAGATGATTGTTGTTTGGGCGGCGTTTCTTTTGGTGAGCTGTCCGGCGCTGGGAGTCTGGTAGATGTAAATAAAAAAACTGGCAATCAAAATGCCAGCTCCAATCATTCCTATTGCGTATGCTACGCCCCAGAATGTTTCTTTGATTATGAAAAAAATGTTCCCCCGCATAAAATTATTTTTATATTATGTACTACATTTTCATTTTAGTTTATTTTCATTTTTTTGTGTTAGAGCGGGATACCAGAATCGAACTGGCGCCTTAACCTTGGGAAGGTCACGTATTACCACTATACTAATCCCGCTTAAATATGATGTTAAGATTTTAAAAACGCATCCTGGTTTCGAGGATTATTCCCTTCGACTCTATCGACCATAAATTTCACCGCTTCACTCATGTTGATTGCTTGAAGCTTTATGTCGGGATATTTATTATGGAATACTCTGAAAATTTCATCAGCGAAGGCCTGTCCTATCATCGGAACTTTGTCAAAATCAAAAACGATGACTTTAAAATTATTCAATCCGACCAATACTCTTCTTGCCTGAGAACGTGAAATGTGAACCCCGCCCCTTATGAACAACTTGATTTTTATTTCAGTTTTATCAAAACCGAAGTTGCTTTCTTCGTCAATATTTGCAAATTCATCGAAGGTTTCTCTTAAGTGTTTTTCGGATTCGGTCGACAGTTTGAATGTGACCCGAGTTCCTTTTTTTTGTTTCGCTTTTCCTTTGATTTCTTGGAGAAACGTATCCTTGACTTGGTTGTTAACAATCAAGCGGTAGCCATAGCTATCCAGTATGAACTCTTCTCCGGCTCGTGAGGTAAAGAATATTCCTTGTCCGGAATGAGAAGATGGCATGGTTGTGGTTTTTCCTTTTAGCAAATCTTGGATCGCTTCCAATTCGGATTTCAAATTTCTTTTCTTCATTATATTCCTGAAAACGCCAACGCCGAAATCATCAATAATAAATGTTAATAATTTATCCTTGATAGACACGGATACGATTATTTTTTCTGTACTCGAATGTTCAATTGCGTTGTTGAGCATTTCGGAAAACGCATAGGTAAAAATATTTCTAACATTTTCTTTTTGTTGGACAATTGTTGGCAGATCCGATTCTATTCGATTCAGGACTTGGTGTTCTTCAAGGTTTTTATTCTGAAAAGTTTTTGAAATTTTGAATGGCAATATTTCTAGGTGTTTTTTGGCATAATCAGGGAAGGCATAGATTGCCTTGGCGGTGGAGCCGATTTTTATCAATTTTCCTGAAGTTACCAATTCGGCCAAAAGCCGGCTGGCATATTGGCGAGACACGCCAAATTCCTTAGCGATTTCTCTGGTTTTAATGGTGCCTTTTTGCTTGGCTATTTCTATGATTTTTTCTGTTGTAATCATATTGCAAGTTAATTATAGCGGATTTTCTTTCAGTTGTCAACTAGTTGTAAACTGCCATCAAAACAATTGTAAACTCATTGTAAACAAGGACAGCGGAACAAGCTTATTTTTGGACAAAAAAAGAGGCAAGATAGATTCATCTTGCCCTAATAAACCAGTTCCTTTCGTTTACAGGTCTATTTTTTTTAGAAAATCATCGATGTCATCGCATTCTATCATATGGAGTCGGCTGCTAGGAATTCTAATTTCAGCATAATAGCCATTCCGAGGGACTCTCGCTTCAAAGTAGACCATATTTCTCAATTCCCTATTTTTCTCTTGAGGGGCATTTTTGAGAATAGGTACATACACTTGACTTCTCACATTTTCCTCAGAAAGATCCTCCCAAACAAATATTGATTGTATAATAGACGGATGATCTGTTATAGCAATTTCAGACTTACCCCAGTGTGGCAGAATTTCGTAACCTTTTTTTGTTGCTTCCTCCTTTATGTTTATTTCATGCTCCGATCCGATACTGCCTACGTAAACGAAGATTTTTGCCATTCTTGGCTTAGTACCACTTGCTTCATAAAATGCGAACATATTTATCTCCTTTGCGTTTTGGCTCGCCAGCACTGAATTTAAAGAACTTATGGGATTTTTCCCATTCAGAAACTATTTTTGAAAATAATCTTTGAATGAGAGGCAAGAAAGTTAGATTCAACTTCCTTGCCTAATGATTCCCCAGCCCTTTTCTAAAGGTGCTCTTCCAAAATTTGAGCAGCTTCTGACCAATTTTTCACTTCATTCCATCCGAATGGCCCTTGTTTGTAATGAATTTCTCTGACGTATCCATCATGGATGAAGCTAATTTCTTTACTATGATGTCCATTTGCATGTTTTCCTGCATCGGTGCAAACGACAATTGGTTTGCTGCGAAACAAAGCGTGGATGACGACAAGCAGTCCCATAGGCTTTTGGCCATGATTGCTATGCTCCCAGAACATGTCCGTCATAATTCCGTCAGCCTGTTCAATCAGTTTAATCCATTCATAGTTATGAAATGGATCGCATGCAATGGGTTTCCATCCCCTTCGTTTTACTTCTGAACACGCCTTTTCTCGTTCCTCTTCCCTGTCATCAATGATCAAGATCGTTGGTGTGTCTGATTTTTGCGGAGCATTCGTCAATTTATCAATTTTTTCCTTTTGCTCTCGTGCAATCCCTTCCCAATGAGCTCTTTGACCCCATTCAACATTTGCCCTTCTATTCAATTCCGCTTTCTCAGTAGTAAGTTGGTCGATTGCTGATTCAAGACCGGATACTGTAGCTTGTTTGTCCTGAATTGCAGCTTGAAGGTTGAATGCGTATGTTTCAAGCTCCTTAATTCTTTTTTCGTAGCTTTTTCTGAAAAAAAACATTTCATCCTCCTTTGCGTTTTAAGCCCGCCGGCTCTAAGTTTAAAGAACTTATGGGATTTTTCCCATTCAGAGATTACTTAAAATAATCTTTGAATGGGAGGCAAGAAAGTTAGATTCAACTTTCTTGCCATGAAAACTAAGCTATATCGAGTCGAGCGCGATGAACATATTCATGTAGAACAACGGATGCTTTGTCGGCAAGTCTCGTTAGATATGTATCTCCGCTGTCAATCGCCGTGTTTCTTCTAACCCGAGTATTATGAATTGCAGATTTCAGAATACTGATCATTCTTAATTCATATTTCTCAGTATCAAAAGCTTCTTCGGGCTTGATCAGTATTAACTCTGCTTGCTCGCAGTAATCAATAATCTCGTAAGCGGCCGAAGATGGATCCCACCCGTTTCGTTTGATGGGTTCTACATACCATTGAGCTTTGTCTAAACATTCGACTAACTCAGCTTCCGTTCTTGGTCGCGCCACTTCCAATCTTGGTCTGCTCATCTTTATCTCCTTTTTCCCTGCCTTTTTGCTCTTACCGCAACTGCGGGATTATGGGCTTTGAGGTCTTATTGGGATTGTTTTTAAGGTACTTTTGTTAAGCCTCCTTTTTTGTCTATTCAGCTTAACAAACAAGTATATCACAAAATCACTATTTTGTCATTAGTAATGCCAATAGTGTCAATATTTTGAACTTGTGGCTATTTTCAATATGCCTATTTTTGGCTTAAAGATTGACTATTTTGAGGATATATGCTAAAATAAAAGTGTTGTCATTTACGATGACAAATAGGCGAAATATATGGAATATAATCAACTCCAAGACGCCGGACTCAATGAAACTGAAGCCAAAATATACTTGGCGGCCTTGGAATTGGGTCAGACTTCGGTCAGTCGGATTGCCCGCAAATCAGGCATAAAACGCACTACTATCTATCTTTCCTTGGAAAATCTGATGCAGAGAGGGATTATGAGCGCAATTAAGGTGAGCGGAAGAACTGAGTATTACGCTGAAGATCCCAGAAATTTGGAAAGAATTATGGAGGAAAGAAAACAGCGAATTTCCCAATTGGTTCCTGAGCTTTTGGCTTTTACTAATCTCATCGATAAAAAACCGGAAGTCCGTTATTTTGACGGTGAAGAAGGTATTAAGGAGGCAATCAAGGATAATCTGAGATATCCGGGCCAAGAAATTTGCATGATGTATTCAGAAGCGTATTCAAATGATTTTGATGAAAAATTTTTTTCAGACTACTGTGTTCCGGAAAGAATCAAAAATAAGATTCCGGTACGAGCGATTTTGCCGGAAAATGAAGAAATGAGAGAAATGGCAAAGACAAATGAAAAATCATTACGGCAAACCAGATTTATTCCTCAAAATCTTTTCAACATTCAAATCGAGATTGCCATCTATGGAAACAATACGGTTAGTATCATTTCATTTAAAGAAAAGTTCGCTTTAATTATTGTAAGTCCAATTATATATTCCAGTTTGAAAAGCATTTTTGAAACAATGTGGGAAACCAGCGCAAAGGAATGATAAAAATAATTTTCGTTTTTGTCGGAGCTCTTCAATATGTGCAGTTTGAACTGAAATTAAAAAATAAAGGGCAAGAGTCAAAACTCTGACTCTGCCCTGGTGTTATGCCTTACTCTTTTGTGTGAGGCCTTTTTCTTGTGAAGGATATATTGTCTTGCAGCCATTGATCGTTCAGAGATGTTCCTGAAGTTATCTGTGGCTGTCCATGCTTACGAACCGGGTTTTTCTCATTGATGAAATGCACTATTGGCGAATTATCATAGAGAATCGTCAAACAGTTATTATTCATATACAAGTGAATGGCGGGGTAATAATGGTCATCGCAAAAGTGAAAAGCTACATCCTTAACCTCATCTCCGACAAAAACTTGCCCTTTGCCGGTATTGAGATCGAGTCTATTGAACTTTACTCTTTGTCCTGAAGCCAGTTCGATTCCCAAGCGAAGTGTCTCGGTTTTTTTGCAGAAAATTTCTGTTAAAACTGGATCTTTCTTACCTTTTTTCATATCAACCTCCAATTCAAGAGATTTACTCGAGTAAGCCCGAGCTTCTGCAGTTCAGCAGAATATTATTTATAGCTTAATATTTTATTATTGTCAATGTTAGCAATGTTTAATAGCAAAAAACAGCTTGATAAAGCTGCTTTTTTAAAAATTGAGCGGGTAGGGGGAATCGAACCCCCATTTCGTCCTTGGCAAGGACGTGTAAAAGCCATTATACGATACCCGCAAATCAGAATTTTCAATTACTAATTTTCAGTTTTCAAACAAAATAAAATTAGATAATTTTTAACTTTGATTTTTCAACTTTTGATTTAATTTGTGGGACCAGTAGGATTCGAACCTACGACCAAGCGGTTATGAGCCGCCTGCTCTACCGCTGAGCTATGGTCCCATTGAAATTGTGCCGGACCCCAGAATTGAACTGGGGACGCAAGGATTTTCAGTCCTTCGCTCTACCACTGAGCTAGTCCGGCACTCTATTATTATATCATCAAAGTGGACGATGTAGGATTCGAACCTACGACCTTCTCGGTGTAAACGAGACGCTCTAACCAACTGAGCCAATCGTCCAAAAAGTGCGAACGAGAGGACTTGAACCTCCACGGGATTGCTCCCACTACCACCTCAAGGTAGCGCGTATACCAGTTCCGCCACGTCCGCTTCCCGTCTGCTAAGTGGCAGACGTTTTATATGCAATAAGATTATTTACTTTCAATTTCTTCTACTTCTTTCACTACCTCTTCTTTAGGATCTTCTTTCTTTGGCTCCTCATCTATTTTAGCAAATTCTGAAAGATTTTTGTACTTGAGTTTCAGGGATTTGGTAGATTTTTCTCGGATATAATAAAGTTTAGCTCGTCTTACTTTGGCTCTTTTTACTAAAACTATTTTACTGATGCCAGGAGAAAAGATAGGAAGAATAAGCTCAGTGCCTACTCCATGGGAAACTTTTCTCACTGTCATTGTTGGCGAAGAACTTTGTTTGCCTTTGATAGCAATAATTATCCCTTCAAAAACTTGGGAAGTTTCTTTCTCGCCTTCTTTTATTTTCCTAGTTATTTTCACAATATCTCCGCTTCGAAGATCTGGAATTTTTCTCTCTCTTTGAGTCGAGTTGAATTCTGTAATTTTCTTTTTCATAAAAAAATGCCCTGCAAAACCACAAACAACAAAACAATGCTTATAGGCAGGTTAAACTATAAATTAAAAAGCTTTTTTAGCATACAGATAAAAGCTCATTTAGTCAATATTTTTTGAGTTTAAATATGGGTTTTAAGCCCATACTATTATTAACATATAAAAATATTTTGTCAAATAAATAAAAAAACAAACGCTATTCCTATGAAAGCGTTTGTTCTGTTAAAAAACTATCTTATTTCTATCCAACGGTTTGATTTAATCCCAAAGTTTAATATCTTCTCTTCTAGTTTTTTGATTTCATTTTCAGCCAAATCGGCATCTCTCCAATTTCCGCTCGAAAACTGATTAGCCTGAAATGCAATAAAATATTTCAGCTTTTCAAGCAATTCCCGCTTAGACATATATTTAGAGATAACTTATTAAATTATTTTTTTAACTCTAAATTATATGCCTATTTTTAGTAGTTGTCAATAGGAAATTTTTTTAATTTCATACCAAACAATAAATTATATCATTTGTCAAGTTATTTGGCTTTATCTTGTGGATAAGTATTAAATTTTTTACTTGTCCACATCTTGCCCCCAGATAGTAAGCCCAAAACGAACCAAAGCATTATCTGTCCTTGCTGAATATCCCAAAAATAATGATCAAAAAGCATTATAAATAAAAATCCAAAAAATATAGCGCTAAGATAATTATTTGTTAAAAATGTTCCACGTGGAACATTTCTGATCATTTTCCGAACAAACCAAACGAATAAACAAAGACCAATAATTCCCAATTCATTTAAGATAAGCAAAAATACATTATGAACCGGCTGGAATTGCCACTCCTGGATATTTTCAATAGTTTCTAAATTTAAAACAAACTGTCCAGATCCAACTCCAAAAACAGGATTTTCAAAAAATGTTCCACGTGAAACATTTAAATAAAATATTCTATCATCGATACTTTTTCCCGCTATTGAATGCCAATCTGGCTTAACCAAGAAAATTAGCAAAATAATTATTCCCCCAATTAAAGCAAAATATTTAAAATTTTTCTCGCTTATCCTGCGCAATGTTCCACGTGGAACATTTCTGATCAAAACATACGCCAAAGCAATAGTTACTCCAATCCAAGCAGATTTTGAAAAAGTTAAAAATAAAGCTAGCAATTGAATGCCCAAAATAAAATAATCTAGCCAAATGTTCCACGTGGAACATATATTATTTTTCTGAAGTTCTAGGTTTGTCCCATTAAATGTTCCACGTGGAACATTTTGACTGGGATTAATCATATTCTCTTCATTTTTGCTATTTTTAAGATTTTTTAATAAATTAAATGGCTTTAAAAAAGCAAGAGTTAGGGTTATTGATAAAACTAGAAACCCACCTAGAATATTGGGATGAGGAAATAAACCGTAAGCTCTAATGTATTTTTCTCCACCAAACACAACCTTGGCTACTCCTGAAATATCTGGAGAAAGGATGCTTTCCTTAAGCCAAGTTAATCCGATCGATTTTTGAATAACAAATTGCCAGATTCCAACAATAGACTGAATTACTCCTGTGAATATAATAATACTGGCAGAGTTACTGAAGATGTTCCACGTGGAACATCTTTCGTTATTTTCACTTTCCACGTGGAACATTCTAAAAATAACCCACAAATAAAGTAAGTAAAATTCAAGTAGTTTTAATGATCTGAAAAAAGCCACTTGCCAGTTGATTGACCAGAAAACGCTAGCGAAGGAAAGAATTATCAGTATCAGCGGAATTATAACAATTTTTTGCTTTAAATAAGCCTTATAACCAATAATAGTGCTTGACTTATTTATTATTTTATTGTGTAGTATATCAAGCCCCCTGCTCAATAGCACCAACAAAAGAAAAATATCAGACAAATACAAATAAACTCCCGTATATTCATTGAATTGACCCCTGATTGAATAAAAAAACAAAACCTTCCTAACTGAAAGCGTAAACGTAATTAGAAATCCATAAAAAAACCACACTTCTAACTTATTCAAATGATTAACTAATTTCTGCATAATATAATTATACATCATTCTTTAATTCTCCAACATTACTTATAAGATGCTTTCGTGATATAATTTTGTTATTGCTGTTCAGCTCTTATACAACAAAATAAAAAGAAAAGGGGTGTGAAATGAAAAAAGAAAAAGAACAAAAAGATTCATCGTTACCATCCCTTATAATAAAGGGAAAGCGTATAACGATACCAATCATTCAGGGTGGAATGGGCGTAGGAGTATCTCTTTATCCACTCGCTTTGGCAGTCGCTCGTGAGGGGGGTCTCGGGATTGTTTCGAGCGCCGGTATAGACAGGGTCGTATCCAAGAGACTCAACAAGAAAATGTCAACTTACGAGGCAGTGCGCGAGGAGTTGGAGCTGGCAAAAGCCGGAGGAGGCGTTACCGGTATCAACATTATGGTGGCGTTGATGCGCGACTATGAGGACTCCGTTAAGGGTGCTATAGATGCCGGAATAGACGTGATTATCTCCGGTGCAGGGTTGCCAATGACCCTTCCGACCATTAAATCCCCCGGAGACACAGCGCTTATTCCCATCGTCTCTTCGGCCAGGGCCCTTGAACTCATCTGTCGCAAGTGGGAGAGGAGCGGGTATAGGCCGGACGCGGTTGTCCTTGAAGGCCCGCTGGCCGGCGGTCACCTCGGGTTCAAGTTCGATGAACTTGTTTTGGACTCAAATAAACTCGAAAACCTCCTTCCTCCCGTTAAGGAAACAGCTCAAAAATATGGGGATCTTCCGGTTATCGTAGCCGGCGGTATCTTCACGCGAGAGGATATCCTGCGTTTCCTTCGTTTGGGAGCGGATGGAGTACAGATGGGCACTCGTTTTCTGGCTACGGAAGAGAGCAGTGCAACTCCAGAATACAAACAGACTGTCGTGAATGCAGGCAAGGAAGACATAATTGTTGTCCGTCGCCCGGGTTCGCCCTGCGGTTTGCCCTTTCGCGTTATTCGTCAGGCGCCCGGATTCATCTCAGCTGAGAGAAACGCAAGAAAGCCGCGATGCGACAAGGGGTATGTTCTTCTTAGAGGTAGAGACGGCAACTGGCTTACCTGTCCGGCCAATTCAGATTCTGGCGATTACTTCTGTATTTGCAATGGTCTTCTTTCTTCGGCCGGATACAATTCAGATAAAGAAGAACCGCTCTATACCGTTGGAACAAATGGCTATAGGGTAGACAAAATATTGCCTGTAAAAACTCTTATGAAAGAGTTGATTACAGGAATCGTTGAAGATTGAAATTGGCCTGCTTGGGAAATCCTAAGCAGGCCTTGTTTTTTTATTGACCAATCGCCAAAAGTTGTTATGATTAGTTATGTAAATTTAAAAAATCTGGGCCGTTAGCTCAATTGGTAGAGCGTTGCTATGGCATAGCAGAGGTAACCGGTTCGATCCCGGTACGGTCCACAAGATAACTTTAGTTTTTCAATTTATTCTTTTTTTGTTGGATTTATAGACGTTGATTAGTAAATGCTTTTTATTGTAAAAGAGCACTTGCTATTTCTATTAGGTACTATATAATAGAAATATGCGAATACATTCATCAGAAAAAATAAAAAAGCTAAAAGAGCTAAGAAAGATTGGATATAGCATACCTGAACTTGTAAAAAAATTATCCATACCAAAAACTACCGTATGGCACCATATTCATAATGTCAAAGTGCTGCCTGCATATGTTTCAGTATTAAATTCAAAAAGAGGAGGAAGTGCGAAACGAAAACAACAGAATATAGAACTTGCAAAAGAAAAGGCTATCAATTTGCTAAAAAATCCAGAGAGAGAATTATATATAGCGATAGCGATGCTTTATTGGAGCGAAGGCAGTAAAAAAGTATGCGAGTTTATTAATTCTGATGGAAAAATGATTCAGGTTTATTTAAAAATTTTAAGAGACTATCTCAATATATCAAATGATTCTATTGGAATAACTATTAGATATTTTTCTGGAATGGATAGAGACAAGTGTTTAAAATACTGGTCTAAAAATACAAAAATTTCAAAAAGAAAATTTATTATACGCTTTAATGATGGCGGAACAGGAGGAAGAACTAAATATGGAATGTGCCGAGTGACTATAAAACGCGGTCACAATATTCTGAAATTAATGCATTCCTTAATAGATAAAATTTCTGAACAAATATTAGAAACTGAATAATTTTAATTTGCTCTCGTAGCTCAGTGGATAGAGCGCCGCCGTCCTAAGGCGGGCCGTCGTAGGTTCGATTCCTGCCGAGAGCACCAAAGAAATATGTTATCAAAAATTCCAAAATCAGTTTTGGAGATATTGCAAAAACTTCAAGAAAATAGCTTTGAAGCGTACATTGTCGGTGGATGCGTGCGCGATTTACTGATGGACCGCCAGCCGAAAGATTGGGACATCACCACTAATGCCAAGCCGGAAGAAATAATGGAAGTTTTTCCGGATAGTTTTTACGAAAACAAATTCTTTACGGTCGGAATAAAAACCGAGGATGAAAATATTCCAATAGTCGAAGCGACTACTTTCCGCATCGAACAAAAATATTCCGACAAGCGCCATCCGGATGAGGTTAAGTTTGCAAAAACTTTAGCCGAGGATCTGGGACGGAGAGATTTTACCCTTAATGCTTTGGCTGTCGAAGTCAAAGGTCAAAGGTCAAAAGTCAAAAGTGATTTTGAAATAATTGATCTGTTTGATGGACAGAAAGATTTAGAAAATAAAAATATCCGAGCCGTAAGGAATCCCAATGAAAGATTTAATGAAGACGCATTGCGCATGATGAGAGCTATCCGATTCGCCTGCGAATTAAATTTTGAAATCGAAAAGAAAACACTGGAAGCGGTAAAGAAGAATGCTAAAAATTTACAATATGTCGCCGAAGAAAGAATTAAAGATGAACTTCAAAAAATTATTTTATCCGACCAGCCATCTGAAGGAATTGAGATGCTCCACGAAACAGGACTTTTAAATTTCATCATTCCCGAATTGGAAAAGGGATACGGCGTAAAACAAAATCGCCATCATATTTATACTATCTATAAACACAATCTGTTGTCTTTGAAATTTTGTCCTTCCAAAAAATTAGAGGTGCGTTTGGCTGCGCTTCTGCATGACATCGCCAAACCCCAGACCAAAAGAGGGGAAGGAGAAAATGCGACATTTTACAATCACGATCATGTCGGAAAAAAAGTGGCGGAAAAAATATTAAAGCGCCTCCGATTTTCTAATGATGTTGTTGAAAAAACAATCCTGCTCATCGACAACCACATGTTCTATTACAACCCGGATGAAGTAGGGGAAAGTTCCGTGAGACGCCTTATCAAGAAAGTTGGCCTGGAAAATATCAAGGATCTCATTGACCTTCGCATTTCTGATAGATTGGGATCTGGGGTTCCGAAAGCCAAGCCATACAAACTTCGTCACCTTGAATATATTATCGACAAAGTTTCGAGCGATGCTATTTCCGTAAAGATGCTGAAAATAAACGGCAATGATCTGATGAAAGTTTTGAAAATAAAACCGGGACCGAAGATCGGAACCATTCTGGATGTTCTTCTTTCCGAAGTGATTGAGGATGCCAAAAAAAATACCAAAAAATATCTTTCCCAAAGAGCTTTGGAACTGGACAAAGTTGACTTGGAAAAACTCCGTAAAATGGCCAAAGAAAAAATTGAAGAAAAGAAAGAAGAAGATGATGAGGAAATCAAAAAGAAACACTGGGTGAAATAAATATTTCTTTACAAAAGAAAAAAGGCAGTGGTTAGATTCAACCGCTACCTTTTGTTTGCCTATGCCTCCTTATTTTTTCGATTGTGTAAAGCAAAGCGCCGATTGCAATCGCCAAGCAGATAATTGTCCACTCGACAATTATTACAAGTGGAATCACCGCTAGCAGGCCTACATCCAAGATTTCCAGACACCATTTCATAGGAATTTTCCAGATCCAGTAAACACCGATCATCATCAGCACAAATACACAACCCACTCTTGAATAGAACATTGTTTCTTTCATAGCAACCCTCCCTTTGATTTTTGTTTTTTCCCTCTAAAAAACTTCTATTCCTAAAAATCTTTTAGAGAGAGGCAAGAAAGTTAGATTCAACTTTCTTGCCTTTTGCTGTTCCTTATCCATCTTGATAAAAGAATATCTCTTTTATCAATTCTGGGAACAAAAGCGGACGAGGATCTGAATCGAAAATTTCATCGTAGATAGGAATGAGCTTATTCATTTCCTCTACCAGATCCTCTGCTGCCCCCTGATTAGCGAGAACTCTCATCATTCCAAGAATAACGAGTGCTCCTTGAGGATGAGCGCAAACACGCTGAAACGAACTTAATTGTTCTCTATCTATCATCTTCATTTTATCTCCTTATCCGATGCTCTGTAGTCCGCGTTGGGTGTCTGCATCGGTTAATTCTAGGCTTTTTATTTTAAATAACTTTTTCCCCATTCAAAATCACAATTGTTTATGATTTTGATAAGAGAGACAAGAAAGTTAGATTCAACTTTCTTGCCCAAAGTTCACCTCCTTGAGTTTTAATTGTCTTCATCCATTAGCCGCGCAAGAAGCTGTTTCCAATCCTTTACGCGATCTTCGGTTTGCATTCTGTTTGAGCAAACAACTTTCACGTCTCCCATCTGGAAGCCGTAAAGACTATCGAATGCGAAGACAAATGGATCATCGTGATGCTTTCCTTGTGTAAGGATTCCCACTTTCCTTACTCCAGCCTGTAGCGCTCTCAATGCAACAATTGGTCCGTATGGCATTTCACCCTGCCTTCTGGCCAATTCACGACCACTCGCTGACATACATTCGTCCCCGCCTTTTGCAAACATCACATCTGTCAAAACTACGTCGAATGGGGCATGCGTGGCCTTTTTCTCTGCCGCCGCATAGGCTTTCTCAACATCTTTCGGCGCCTCCCAATAATAAGTCGTTTTTCCTTCTGGAGAAGAAAGATACCACATGCCGCCCCCATCCTCGTATTCAACTTTTTCAGCAGCCTTCCATTCATTTGGAAGAATCTCCGCAAGAAATTGACCAAGCTCATCCAAATCAACTGTAGCTTGAATTAGTTCATGCGCTTGATCGTATCCAGAAATGATTGTAAGCTCATGTTCTCCTAACTGATTCTTCGCTGCCTCGATATTTTCTCTTCTGTCCTCAACAACTAAAATCTTCATGATTATCTCCTTTTCCGATGCTCTGTAGTCCCTTTGGGTGTCTGCATCAGTTTAATTCATTGGCATATATTCGTTTGGGATTCTTCGCCGAGGCGGCTCAGAATGACAGTAAAATTTAGAGGTGATTTTTTAAGGTTCTTGTTAGGCTTTTCAGCTTAACAAGCAAGTATACAATAAATTGTCAAATAGAGTGGAATAGCATTTAAAATTAATTGCCAATATTGACAATTTTTGCTTTATTTAATATACTAAAAATGTCGAAATATTTTCCACAACTAATGATAAAAGAACTGCTAAAACAACTTAATTTCTCAGAGAAAGAAACCGGTATCTATCTGGCTTTGCTTGAACTTGGATCGGCCAAAGCCAAGGAAATATCACGAAAAACAGGCCTAAACAGGACCACGATATATAATATTTGTGACGAATTACTTCAAAAAGGTTTAATTAGCAAATACAAAAAAGGAGCGTCAACCTATTTCAACGCTCTTGAACCCAAACATCTTTTAACTTATCTCGATCGGGAAAAAGAAGAAAAGGTTAAAGAAGTGGAAAAACAGAAGCAAAAGGTGTCTGAATTATTGCCTCAGCTTGTTTCTCTTCAGAATATTTATTCCACTAAGCCAAAAGTCCAATTTTTTGAAGGCGAGAAGGGGATGCGCGAAGCCTATGAAGACACTTTAGAGTCCAAAGAAATAATTTTAGCTTATGCCAATGTCGAAACAATGCATGAGGGTTTGCCAAATTTTTTTCCGGAATATTATAAAAGAAGAGCCGAAAAGAAAATATTTATCCGCGCTATTGTTCCAAAAAATAAATTATCCATCGAAAGATCAACATACAATCAAGAAGAAATGAGGGACACGAGATTTTTGCCAGAAGAAGCTACTTTTTCTCCAGAAGTAAATATTTACAACAATAAAATTTTAATTGCTTCTTGGAAAGAAAAAATGGCAATCATCATTGAATCGAAAGAATTAGCCGATTTGCAAAAATTGACTTTTAATTTGCTCTGGAACACATTGCCGAGAAATTCAGAGAATATTTGAAATTTTGTGGAAAAGCGTATAGAATTGTAATTTAGAGGACGACTAGCTCAGCTGGTTAGAGCGCTTCGTTCACATCGAAGAGGTCACAAGTTCGAATCTTGTGTCGTCCACATGGAAAATAAATGGATAATGGAAATAATAAAAAGATCGAGCGGATATAAAAAAATTGTTTGTCCTTATTTGAAAAACAACAAATGTATTATTTACAAAGAACGCTTTAATTGCTGCAGGAAATTTCCTGTGAAAAATGGCTATTGTGCAAAATCAAACTGCCAGCTACTTAAGAAAAACATAAAAAATAATACTAAAAAATCCAGCCTTGTGTGCTCTGAATGCAAAAAGATATGCTGCAAATCGATACTTGTTCCAGATAATATAGAAATAACAAAGAAATTTATTGAAAAGTGGATGAACATAGACTGCGATACGTGCAAAAAATTATTTAAATAATTTTATGGCATCGCAAATTGCGCACGTTGTGTACGCTAAAAAATTTTTTGAAAAATACGATCTCCTCGCAGACGAGAAGGACGAGTTTATTTTGGGAACAACCTTTCCCGATATTAGAAGAGTTGATGGAAATATAAAAAGAAAAGACACACATCTTCATTTTTATCCGGTTGATTTGAATTTTGAAAATTTAACCGCATTCGAAGCCGGATGGAAATTTCATTTATATTGCGATATGCGAAGAGAGGAAATTTTGAATAAGTATGATTTTTATTCTTTGAAGTACACTGAAGAATTTTGCAATCAGCCGGCCAAGATGCTGGAAGATGAGTTGGTTTATGAAGAATATGGCAATTGGGAAAAATTAAACGATTATTTCAACGATGTTCCGATTATTTCAACCGGAATAGATATTTTGCAAGAAACATTTGAATTGTGGTATTCAATTTTGGCCAGTTATATCAAAAGAAAGCCAGATGATGATTCAATCGGAGTTTTTTTGTCAAAGCAAGTTGGAATAGGAAATAATCAAAAAGAGATAATTAGAACAGTGGACAAATTGCGAAAAAATGATAAAGTAGTTGAGCTGCTTAAAAAAGTTTCTGAGGAAATAATTTAGTCACGGGACATAGTATACCGGTAGTACACACGATTCGGGTTCGTGTAGACTGAGTTCGATTCTCAGTGTCCCGACATGAAAATAGTTTTCGAAAAAATTAAAGAAAGTCCGGTAAGCGTTTTCAGGCGAGCGGGATATATTTTTCAAAAAAACGAAGGCAACGAAATGAGCTTTGTTTTACCAATGGCCAGAAGCGGTTATCCCAGATTTCATATCTATTGCCATTTGGAAGACGCTAATCTTATAGCAAATTTGCATTTGGATCAGAAGAAGAATACTTACGGAGATGAAACTCGCCATCATGGAGAGTATGATAATAGCGGTCCGGTTGAGCAAGAAGCGAATAGATTGAGAAGTATTATAAAATAAGAAATGCCCAGGTGGCGGAATTGGTATACGCGCTAGCCTTAGGAGCTAGTTCTCGCAAGGGATTGGAGGTTCGAGTCCTCTCCTGGGCACAAAAATCTTATGAAGATAATTAAAGTTGCCGAAAATAATATTGGAGTCCGAATTGATAAGTTCCTGGCGCAGGAATTTTTTTCGCTGAGCCGAGGTGAAATAATCAGAAATATTAAAGAAGGAAAAATTTTAGTAAATAAAGAGATCATAAAACCTAGCTACAAGCTCAAAGAAAATGATGAAATCGAATCCAATGTTTCTTTTAAAAGAGAGGAAGTAATCCCGAATGATGGAATAAAACTAAACATTATTTATAGCGATGACAATATAATCGTTATCAACAAGCAAGCCGGAATCCAAGTTCATCCCGACAGCAATGAAAGAAAAAACACTTTGGCCAATGCTTTGGTTTCAAAATTTCCGGAAATCAAAGATGTGCACGATGAATCGCTGGGAGCATATCTTCGTCCGGGAATTGTTCATCGACTCGATAAGGATACTTCCGGAGTTATGATTATTGCCAGAAATCAAAAAACTTTCGATGAGCTTAAGGAAATGTTTCAGGAAAGAAAGATTCACAAAAAATATGTCGCTATTGTTTATGGACAACTTAAAGATAAAAAGGGAATTATAACTAAAGCCATTGCCAGATCGGAAAGTTATAAAAAACAATCCATTGCCGGAGCCAAGACAAAAACCAAGGTTCGAGGCGCAGTAACGGAATACAAGCAGCTCAAAAGATTTAACAGCTATTCTTTGGTGGAAGCTCGTCCTTTGACCGGAAGAATGCATCAAATCAGAATTCACCTTTTTTCTATCGGGCATCCAGTTGTGGGAGACAAATTATATAAGTTAAAGTCAATAAAAGCTAATATTTTGGCAAAAAGACAGCTTCTTCATGCTGAAGAAACTGACTTTACTCTTTTCGGGAAAAAATTCAGGTTTTCAGCTCCGCTTCCGGAAGATTTTAACGTTTTTCTCAAAAACATTGACTAAATGAGCATAGAATGGTAAGCTGATTCTAAGGTTAATTATTAGGAAAATTGAATAAAAAGGATGGTTTTAATCCTTGGGTTCGTTTCTTGGTAGTTTCCTATTTTTAGGGAATTTTTTTGTTACTACGAATTACAAATCAATTACAAATATACAAATTTGTAACTTAAAGAACGTGAGCAAATTTTTATAAAATTGTAATTTGTAGGTGCTGTATATTTAATTATTAAAAAATGCAAATTGGTACAGATTATTTGTAGATTTGTAGAAAATTTGTATATTTGTAGTGATGGCGAATATTTTAGACAAATTGGCTGAAGAAGTCGATAAAATAAAAGAAGACAAGGATGCAAAAGGTTCAAAAAAGAAAAGCGGTACAAAGATATCTTCAATGGAAGAACTTCTGGATGCAAATCCGATCCAAGTTCCTAATATTGGAGATGTTTTGGAAGGAAAAGTAATTGAAGTTTATTCCAATTACATCTTGCTTGACTTGGATCCTCTCGGAACCGGAATTGTTCTGGGAAAAGAAGTCAAAGATGGGTTAGGCGTCAATAAAATAAAAAAAGGAGATAAAGTAAGCGCGACTCTTGTTGATATTGAAAATGAAGATGGATATATTGAATTATCAATCAGAGAAGCATCCTATGGAAAATCATGGGATGATTTGGAATCCAAAAAGGATACGCAAGATGTTGTGGCAACCAAGGTATCGGATGCTAATAGAGGAGGGCTTTTGGTTGAACTTAACGGAATTAATGGATTTTTGCCTGTTTCTCAGCTTTCCAGTGAACATTATCCAAGAGTTGAAGATGGAGACAAAAATAAGATTTTGGAACTTCTCAAAAGATTGGTAGGAAAAGAAATTAATGTAAAGATAATTGATGCCGACAGAGATGCTGAAAAGCTGATTGTCAGCGAAAAAGCGGCGATGAGTGAAAAAGAAAGAAAAGTTGTTTCTCAGCTTCAAATCGGTGATGTGGTTGAGGGAGAAATTAGCGGAGTAGTTGATTTTGGCGCTTTTGTTAAATTTTTGCCGCCTGCCAAAAAAGATTCTCAAAACGAAACTGACAAGCTAGAGGGTCTGGTGCATATTTCAGAGTTAGCTTGGCAGCTTATTGATAATCCGAGAGAAGTAGCGAAAACCGGAGACAGGGTAGAGGCTCAAATTATTGGAATTGATGATACCAGGATCTCTCTTTCTATGAAGGCTCTCAAAAAAGATCCTTGGGGTGAAATTGAAAAGAAATACAAAGTGGGAGACACCGTTGAAGGCAAGGTTGATAAAATCAATCCTTTCGGAGCATTTGTGTATCTGGACAAAGACATTCACGGACTAGCTCATGTAAGTGAATTTCGAGAAGTTTATCCGGAAAGAAAAATGGAGGAAGTTCTTACGGCTGGAGAGAAATATGAATGGAAAATTCTTTCCATTGAGCCAAAGGGACATCGCATGGGACTAATGCTGATTAAAGAAGAAAAAAAGAAAAAGGCAGAAAAGAAAGAAAAAAAAGAAGACAAAAAGGAAGACAAGAAAGAAAAAAAGGATAAAAAAGGAGGAAAATCTGTCAAAAAAGAAGCTAAAAAGGAAGAGAAATAAGATCGAATAGGTAACCTTTCAAGAATGGACATCGCGTCCATTTTTGATTATAATCAAAAGATAATTAAAATACAAAAATTTTATGATTGTTTCTTTTAATGGGGATCATGGATCCGGAAAAAGCACCATTGCTCAAATGGTAGCCAAGAAACTAGACTACCCTAGATATTATATGGGTCAGATATTTCGAGATATAGCGAAAGAGAAAAATATTACGCTGGAAGAATTGCATGCAGGAATAACTGACGATGTGACTATTGACAAATTGGTAGATGATTATTTGGTAGATCTGTCGAATAAAGAAAAAGATTTCATAGTTGAAAGCAGGACGGCGTGGTACTTTATTCCAAAATCAATCAAAGTTTATTTTAGAGTTGATAGCAAAAAATCTGCCGAGAGAGTTTTTCTGGAACTTCAAAAAGAGAATAACAGAAATGAAGGGGCTGAACTTGATTCAATAAAAAAAGTTGAAGAGAGTCTTAATAAGCGAAAAAAAATGGATGATGAAAGATATTTAAAATTTTATGGAATAAACATTCGAGATGATAGAAACTACGATTTAGTTATTGATACCACTAATCTTACTATCCAAGAAGTGTTTAAAAAAGTCATGGATTTCATAAAATTAAAAATGGATGATGACGAATCTAATTAAAACAATTCAAAATACTGCCAGCTTGAATAATCTTTGGGGAAGAACTTCGAAGATTGTTGTTGGTGTTTCCGGCGGACCGGATAGCGTCTGTCTTTTGGATATTTTGGCTGGCATAAAAGAAAAATCTGAAATAGAATTGCATATTGTCCACGTAAATTATGCTCTTCGAGGAAAAGATTCGGATAAGGATGAAAAAATAGTTGAAAATTTAGCAGATAACTATGCGTTTGGGCTAAGTGTATTAAAAATAGGGGGTTTTAAAAAAAATAATATTAGTGAAGAGATTCTAAGAAATATCCGCTATGATTTTTTTGAAAAAATCAGAAAAGAATTGAATTATGATCTAGTTGCCGTAGCCCACAATCAAGATGACCAAGTGGAAACTTTTTTAATTCATCTTATCCGGGGAGCAGGACTTCAGGGACTAGCCGGAATGAAATATAAAAATAATAAAATTATTCGTCCGCTTCTCGGAATTTCAAGAAAAGAAATTTCAGAATATTTAAAAAACGAAAGATTAAAATATAGGACAGATAAAACAAACAAGGAGGATATATTTCTCAGGAATAAGGTTAGAAACAAATTGATTCCAATCCTTGAGAAGAATTTTAATCCCAACATAAAGAAAACAATTTTTGATTCCACGCTAAATATTTTCGAAGACATGTCTTTAATTTCGGAATTATCGGGAAAACAGCTTAACAAGCTCGAGGTTCTAAGAGCCAGTTGGATTTTAAAACTTCATCCAGCTTTGCAAAAAAGAATGATTTTAAAAAAAATTGAGTTCGTAAAGGGAGACTTGAAAAATATTGAATCATCACACGTTGAGGAAATATTAAAGATTATTAAAAGTACTAAAAGCAAGAATCAAAGGTTCTCCTTTCAAGGGTTGAAACTAACCAGGAAAGGTGATAGATTGAATTTGGCGAAGATAAATTAATATTTTAAAATAACCAAAATGGAAAAGCTTATAAAAAACGTATCAATAATCATTCTTGTCTTTCTGATAATATCAGGAATATTTATTTTATATAATGCTCCTGCTCAAAAACCTCAGGATATCGGGCTAAGTGAATTGGTATCCGAGATTAATGACGGAAAAGTAAAGCAAATAACCGTATCTAGCAATGATCTTCAGGTAGAACTTCAAGATGAAACGAAACAAAAAGCTACTAAGGAATCAGAAAGTTCGCTGACCGAATCTCTTAAAAATTATTCAGTAAATACGGACAAATTGCAGGAAGTTGATGTTCAAATAAAGGGAGAATCATCCGCTAGTTTTTGGCTAACATCCATCCTTCCTTTTCTGTTGCCGTTTATTTTGATCGGAGCTTTTATTTGGTTTATGATGAGGCAGGCGCAGAGAGGAAATTCACAGGCTCTTTCATTTGGGCTTAGTAAAGCCAGAATGATTGACCCAAAAGACAAAAGAAAACGAGTTACCTTTGCAGATGTGGCGGGAGCCAAAGAAGCTAAGGAGGAACTTAAAGAAATCGTGGAATTTTTAAAGCATCCCAAAAAATTTCTGGCGATTGGAGCCAAAATTCCTAAGGGAGTTTTGCTTCTAGGATCTCCGGGAACAGGAAAAACACTTATGGCCAAAGCAGTGGCCGGAGAAGCGGGAGTGCCATTTTTTAATATTAGCGGTTCTGAATTTGTGGAAATGTTTGTTGGAGTGGGAGCCAGCCGGGTTCGGGATTTGTTTAAACAAGCAAAAAAAAGTGCTCCAGCTATTGTCTTTATCGATGAAATTGATGCTGTTGGAAGGCATCGTGGAGCAGGATTAGGCGGAGGACATGATGAAAGAGAACAGACGCTTAACCAAATTTTGGTGGAAATGGACGGATTCGAAAGCGAGACCAATGTAATTGTTATTGCGGCGACCAATAGACCGGATGTTCTTGATCCGGCATTGCTTAGGCCGGGAAGGTTTGATCGAAGAGTGGTGCTTGACCTTCCGGATATAAATGAAAGAGAAGCTATTTTAAAAATTCATGTTAAGGGAAAACCGCTTAGTGAAAATATAGCGCTGAGAACTATAGCAGAAAGAACGTCGGGTTTTTCTGGAGCAGATCTGGCTAATCTAGTAAATGAAGCGGCTATTCTTTCTGCCAGAAGGGGAAAGAAAATTATAGAGATGTCTGAACTTGCTGAATCTATCGAAAAAGTAATTTTAGGTCCGGAACGAAGGAGCAGGGTAATTAATCAAAAAGAAAAAGAAGTTATTGCTTATCACGAAGCCGGGCATGCTTTGCTGGCTAGTTTTCTTTCTAACGCTGATCCGGTCCAGAAAGTTTCTATTATTTCTCGAGGACAAGCTGGAGGATATACAATGGCGGTTCCGACAGAAGACAGAAGGCTTCATTCTAAGTCATACTTCATTGATGAACTTGGAGTTTTGCTCGGTGGATATGTAAGCGAGAAATTGAAGTTTGATGACATTACCACAGGAGCTTCTAATGACCTGGAAAGAGCAACTCAGATGGCCAGAGAAATGATTACTAGGTATGGAATGAGCGAATTGGGTCCCAGAACATTTGGAAAAAAGGAAGAGCTTATATTTCTAGGCAAAGAAATAAATGAAGAAAAAAATTATTCAGAGAATACCGCCCAATCAATAGACAGAGAGATTTCTAGATTTATTAATGAGGCGTATAAAACCGCGGAAAAAATAATCAAAGAAAAATCCGGAATGCTCAAAAGCATTGCGGATACTCTTCTTGAAAAAGAAACCATCGAAAAAGAAGAATTCGATCAGTTAATCCACCCGCGTTAATTTATTTGTCGAAGCTTTGCAGGCCAAAAAACTTCGGCGGACAAGTTGGAAAAATGAAAGAAGTAAACTACCTGGAAATAATTAAAAAATCCTGGAAAATTACCTGGGAAAACAAATATCTCTGGTGGTTCGGATTGCTTCTGTTTTTAGGCGGAGGAACAAGGTTTAATTTTCCAGGAAACAGCGAATGGAGCAAAAAGGCAGGAGAAAATGAAGAACAATTTAGAAACTTTTTAAATCAGCACTGGCAACTAGTCGCAGGGTTTATTGTATTTGTTGTAATGATGTGTTTAGCTCTTATTATTTTAAAGTTAATAGCCAAAGCTGGATTGATTAAAGCTCTAGACAAAGTAGAAAAAAAATTAAGCGTAAATTTCAAGGAAGGATTCAGAGAAGGAAAAAAATATTTTTGGAAAATTCTGGCTATCGGATTAATTTTAGGATTTTTTATTTTCGTGCTTCTTGTTGTTTTGGCTATTCCTATTACACTTCTATTTTCTGCCAGAGCTTTCGTTTTGGGAGCATTTTCTGCATTCTTTGCGCTTGCTATCTTTATTCCCTTAGTGGTTTTAGCCAGCTTCATCGGAAAATACTCAATTTATTATGTTGTTCTTTCTAATTTAGGGATTAAAGCTTCAATTGAAAATGGATATCAGATTTTCAGAAAAAATATAATTCCAAGTATTGTTATGGCTTTATTTTTTATTCCGATAAATATTGCCTTGTTTATTTTAATAGTAACTGCGCTTTTATCCATTGGAACAGTTTTTTTATTAGTTGGAATTGTTCTGTATTTTACATTGGCAAAAATAGGAGTTGTTATAGCTGTTTCTTTGGGCATTTTTGTATTTATTGTTATTTTATTTTTAGCAAATTCAATTTTTCAAGTTTTCTGTCAAACAACCTGGTTTTTGTTTTTTAGGGAAATAGCGACTGTTAAGGAGGAGGAAAAAATAAAAGAAGTTGCTCCAGAAAAATCGACTATCAAAAAAATATTACCCGAGCCGGAAGAAGCATAAGAATCTTTAGCTCGGCTCAGTTCCCCGCCATCAATATTTTGGGTGTATAGCTCAGTTGGTTAGAGCGTTACGTTGACATCGTAAAGGTCTCCCGTTCGAGTCGGGATACACCCACCTAAATAGTGGGGGATAAATTAGAGTGTTTTGTTGGCATTAAAGGGATTTGTTCTGCGGTGAGGCCTTGTCTCGTCTAGCGTCTTCCGTTCGAGTCTGCACAGATTCGCAAAAACAAAAACGGTTTCGCCAAGGCGAAGCCGTTTTTTGTTGTCTAAGAAACTTTTGTTTTAGTATTTCGATTGGTATTTTTCTCCCGGGTTAAGGTTTTTAATCTGTTGAGAATAGTTGTTGACATTGTTGTTTATTTCTTTTTGAACATATTGCTGTGCCTGGCCTATTCCTTGTTGAATGGTTTTTGTGGCTAGTCTGGTAACAAGAGAGGTTATTATCTCAGGGGCGCTTTTGGCAGCAGCGAGTACTTTATTAGGTAAATCTTCGACTTGAGCTTGGATGGCAGCTATGGTTGATCCCGGAGTTATTACAAGACCTCCTGATGTCGTCGCGTTAAATCCTTGATAGGCAACTGATTTGGTTTTTGCGATTTCTTGCTGAGAGGATATTTGAGATAGATATATGCTCGTAGAAATATTATTAAAACCGAATTTATTGCAAGTGTCTTTGCCGATTACTCCGCTAAATACTTTCCAATCTTTTCCGCTAAACATTCCGGAAGCGTTGGTAATATCGCAAACGGGAATAGTCGCGTTTACAGTAAGATTTTTTGCTTCTTCCTCAAGAGAGCCTAGATAGTTTCCTCTAAGACTGTCTGAAGTAAAATTTCCTGCAACGACGCCCTCTTTTAGTATGCTTGCTCCAGCTACTTTACTGCCGGTAAAATTGTTTCCCATTGCAAGTTCGCTTCCGAATCCTGAATAGTTAGAGCTACTCCCTCTTCCTCTGATTACGCTGGAAAAAAAATCATTCATATACAATTCAGCTTTGTCTAGAGGCTCGCTAATGATAAAATCATCCCAATTAACGATGAATCTCGGTCCCTTTTCCCCAGTAATTTGAGACATAGCGTTGTTAACCGTTTGATTTACAGTTTGGATTGCTGCTTGCTTAAGGGCTCCCATCGTTGCTCCTAAAATCTGTTGTTGCATTGTTTCTAGCATTACCGTCATTTGCGCATTTAAAGCCCAATCAGCCGGCCAAAATGCATGGCAAAAATGCGGAGCAAGGCTAATTCCAAGAAATAAAACGATGCTAATAATTTTTTTTGAAAGAAATGCCCGGGTTGACATAATTGCGCTTTTTATTTCTGATGTTATAGGTTATTTGTTTGGTTTAATTTATTCCTAAAGAAGTTATTTTGCTGGAAGCTTCACTGACGTACGATTCTGTTAGGTATAATAGATTACTTACTTTTGATATAGACAAAATCATAGCAACTGGATCATCGTTTTGTTTAGCGGTTTCATCTTTAAGCGAAATAGCATAATTTGCCATTTGCAATCCTTTAATATGAAAATCAAGCATTGATTCAGGAACTTCAATATCTTTCATCTGCTCTAGCGTAGAAGTTCCTTTTTCAGCAAGATCGGTGAAATACTCAGGAACAGCATTGGTATCATTGGAAAATTGGGTCATGCTATTGAGTATGTCGTTGAATATTTTTTGAATGTCATCCTGAGTTTGAAGTGATTGAGGAGAATTTGTGGTTACTATGTATCCGATGGCAGTTAAATATTGGAGCGCATCATCTTTTTCCTTGGCAGTCCTATCTGCTTCAGAAAGCTTGGAATAATTCTGCTCTTTTATTTTTATTGTGCTTTTGTCGATCTCGGGCAAGTCATTGAAGGTGAGTTTTTTTTCGGTAGTTTGTTGAACAATGCTGTCCAGATCCTCAATTTTAATATTAGTGTTGTTTTCTGCACTTTGGTTTAAAAGGGCTGTGGCTTTTATCCCTAATTCTTCAGTTAGATTTTCTTCGTTTGTAATTGAATCGTTTGCTGGGGTTACTACTCCCGCAACTTGTCCCGAACCAATTTTTTCGGTAATAATCTTGTCATTAGGGCCAGGCTTTAAGGGATTATAGCCGCTTCTAATTTCTACTCCGTCGGAATAGCCGTCACCGTCAGTATCCGCTTTATGGGGATCTGTTCCATAGGATTTTTCTTCCTCATTTGTCAGACCATCCTGATCGGAATCCAAAAATATATTTTTATCAGTAGAAGAGTTCTCCTGGGCCAAAGCAAAAACGGCAAAACTGAAAACGATGAGTCCTGTAAAAATCAAAAGAGTTATTTTTATTTTTTTTATTTTCATTCAGCTGAATAGCTCATTGACGAATCTATCTAAATTATATCACAAATACAAGCAGTGTCTACTTTAGGTTTAACGCAAAATCGCAAGTTTTCTTAAAGCTCTTTATAATTCGGCTGGAAGTATATGAATTTGGGATAGCACTCCTTATCGAAATTTTTTTTATCTGATCTTTTCGAATCTTATTTTTTTTAAGAAGAGAATCTATATTTTTTAGTAACATTTTTGATAAATTATTAATGTCGTTTATATCAAGAGCATCAATAATTTTTCTATTTTCTTTTAGTTCAATGGTTGTCTTTTTGTTTTCTAAAATAATTCTTAAATTCATAGTTTTTAGCTATTTAACTGAATCAATCTTGTTCCAATTAAAATTCCAAGGGTCGGTTTTTCTTCCCGGAGCAATCTGATTATGTCCAAGAATACTGGTTATTTTGTGGTTTTTCTTAATTTGGCCAATTAGGCTCATCAGGGATGAGTATTGTGCATTGGAGGGGTTATCATTTTCTGTTGTCATTATTTCTATTCCCAAAGAGAAATTGTTGACATTGGTTCTGCCATCCGGCATTTTGCTTTCACCGGCATGGTAAGCGATATTTTGATCCGATACTAGTTGGTATATATTTCCGCTTCTATCGATGAGATAATGAGGAGAGACTCCATATGACTTGTACTCTTCGATAAGCTTAGCTAAGCCATAAACATCACCACCGAGCGCATTGTAGGAAGAGTGGATGATTATTGTATCAATATTTCTGTTTTTAGAAAGAGAATAGCCCCAGCTTACCAGCTGTTGTTTTATTTCAAAGCTGTTTTTCGGCTCTGCTATTTTTTCCAAATTGGATGTTTCATCTTCTTTCAAATCAGTTTTGTTTGAAAGATCTGCATTTTCAGCATCTTTAACGATATTTTTATCTTTGGCACCAGTATCCTCAGTCTCGTTATTTTTAACATCTGGCGCAGTTTCGTTGTTTTCTGCTTGTTTTTCCGCTAAGATTTCCTTTTTTATCGAAGGTGAAAAATATATCATTAAAGCCAAAAAAGATCCAAAAAGTACAATGAAAAAGCATAGTTTATAGAATTTACTCATATTGTAAGATTAGCAAAAAAGCGGGCATCAAGCAATATTGCTAAAAGAAGGAAAAAAGTTTAAAATTGATTAGTAATTATTGAATGAATAAAGATGAATAAAAAAATATTTATTGTTATGCTGGTGATTATCGCCATCGGAGGGATAGCATTCTTTGCTTTTAAAAATAAAAACGACAATTCCCAAAAAATCGATACTGGAGAAAAAAATGCTAATATAATTTTATTTTACTGGAAGGGTTGTCCTCATTGCGAGAATGTGGATAAGTTCATTCAGGAAAATAAGGTTAAAGAAAAAATACAGTTTGATGAACTAGAAATTTTTTATGAGAAAAATAATGCAAAATTAATGGAAGAAAAAGCTGGAGAATGCGGGATCGATACAAAGGAATTAGGAGTTCCGTTTTTATGGAACAGCGGGAAGTGTTTTAGTGGGGATGCGGATATAATTAATTTCTTAAAAAGCCAATTGGGCGAACAGCAATAATGAAAAAATTGTTAATTTCAATTGCTAGTCTAATTTTTTCCTTCGCGATGTTTTCCAATAGCGCTAAGGCAATTTGCCCGGTTTGCACTATAGCAGTGGGGGCGGGAGTGGGACTTTCCAGATGGTTGGGAATAGATGATACTGTAACCGGAATTTGGGTAGGAGCTTTGATTGTTTCCAGTATAATGTGGACAATTATTTGGATGAATAAAAGAGACCTTAGATTTAAAGGAAGAAAAATATTAATTACAACAGGATATTACTTGATAATAATAGCTCCTTTGTATTGGAAGGGAATAGTTGGACATTACTTCAACAAAATATGGGGCATCGACAAGCTTGTTTTTGGAATTATTCTAGGAAGCATCGTGTTTTTAGCAAGCGTTCTGTGGTATCAAAAACTGAAAAAGGAAAATAACGGCAAAGCCTACTTTCCTTTTCAAAAAGTAGTAATGCCAGTTGGATTTTTAGCTATTTTTAGTGTTATTCTCTATTTTGTAACTAACTAAATAAATTTAATAATATGTCAGAAAACAAGAATCCTTTTAAAAATTTGAATGAACTTATTCAAAGAGTCGACCAAATGAAAAAGCAAGATAAGCTAGATTTATCAAGCGATCAAGATCTATCAATCGCTGTTATGAATTTAGTGAGTATCGAAGAGCATTTTTTCTTTACCGGAGCCAAAACCGGAAAGGTTGAGTATTTTGATTTATTGCAAGAGGTACGCAAGATGAGAGGCGAATTACTTCGAAAAATAGTAAAAAATCCCGAAGGTGAAGAATGGTGCATTTCCAAACACTTGTTGGCTGCTTCAATGCGACTTATGGAAGTAGGGACCAAACAACAAGGCATAGGCCGGAAAGAGGATGCTCAAAGTTTATTTCAAAAGGCTTTTGATTTGTATTCACTATTTTGGGGAATAAACATGAAAGTAATAGATACCGAAGGAATTAAAAAAATCGATGACGATGCTCTGAATAAACACGACGAAGAGAAAAAAGGCTTTATGGGGAAATTAGGATTGCTAGTAAAAAAAGCGATTGATTGCTGTATTGAATAAGATTATTGTTTTATAATTGAGTTAATCGCATCCTCGTCTTTACAGGAATAATTATTATCAGGAGAATAGAATCTTTTTTTTGGGCCATAACATCCGCCATTTTCTTTATCCAGCACTCCGAAAAATGGCATCAGAAATCCCATATTTTTAGAAGAAAAATAGGAATACAGATTTTTTAGCGTTTCGGCTCTTTTTTCTCGGTCCATCCGGGAAAAAATATCAAGGTCATCGCTTTTAATTCCGCTCCAATCAAGATGGAGAAGAACATTTTTTGCGTTTTTTGAATATGTTTCGTTCCAAAGAAGAGCCCAGCATCCTCCCCAACGGTCAAGGCATGGTCCTTGAGGCAGATTTCCGTCGCTATCAATTCCTGTTCCTCCTTCAATATAATCGAAAAGAGAAATTAATTTTTGGTTGGTTATTTTTCCGGTTTGGGCTCCAATAACAATATTGGTTTTTTTCTTTTTGGCGTATGATCGCATTTCCTTAATGACATCAGCTATCTTGTCCCCGCCGCCTCCTTGCTGGAAATAAATTTGTCCGAATGTAAAACTCTGAATCCCCGAATCAATAGCGCGATGGGTTATATATTTAAGATAGGCTCTGTATTCTCCGCTTCCAAAGTCGGCCTTGCAGGAATGTTCTCCCCAAATATTTTCACTGCCTGCTTGGCACATTTTCTTAAAATCAAAATTACGATTTTCATCCGGATAGAAATAATTAGCGTTTTCCTTCAAAGCTTCCGCAATAAATATTCCATAAACAACATCTTTCTTGGAAATGCGATTCATAACGTATTCTATGGTTTCGAAATCTGGAGGCGCCATCCAAGTTTCCACGGCGCGGTGCAGATAGTAGCAATTGGATCGGTTGATGAGGGAAATATATTGTTCGCGGTCAGGATTATATTCCGAAAGCAGTCCATCAGCCACGCATCCCTGTTTTTTCAGTCGCTCCATAGATACCGGCTTTGGCACAGGTCTTTCAATTTTTTCAAAAGCCATTGGTTTCTTCACTGGTTTTTTTGTTGTTGCTAACCGCGGAGTCTCATATGTTTCATAAAAAGTGTTAATTACAAAGATGGATGTAAAGAAAGAAGCTAGAATTAAAGCTAAAACAAGCCAGAGGGTTGGAATTTTTTGGTTTAAGATAGAATTATTTTTTTCTTCCGAATGGAAATTGTACATAAGAATCATTAGAATAGCATAAAATTTGAATTTTTCCCAGCTAATACTGATACGATTAGGCAACAAAAAAGTTTCATTGGATTGAAACTTTTTTATCTGAGCGGGTAGGGAGAATCGAACTCCCCTCCTCAGTTTGGAAAACTGATATAATAACCACTATACGATACCCGCCTGCGCTTCGCTTCGGCGGGCAAGCCCGCTTGTCTAGAAGCTATTTCAAACACATTGTTTATTATATATAAAATATATATTTTGTCCAGAGAAAAAGCCCTTAGCGGGCTTTTTCAAGGAAGTTATTTATTTTTCTAGTTTTTCCAAAGTCCATGGACGTTGCAATAGCATCTGGCGATAATCTGATCCGGGCTGACATTAAATTCTGCTTCTGGCTTTTCTCCCGGATGGAGAAATTTTTTCTCCACTTTCCCGTCAAAATTTATTTCAATCCATTCGATATAATGCGCCTCTTCCATCGGATGTTCAATCGATCCAACCTTAACTTTAATTCCATTTTCTGTTTTTTCAATAATCGGAACATGTTTTTCCATCCCTTCAACTTCTTTTGTTTTCTCTTCTAGGAGATCCATTGGTTTTCCACAACAGACAAGTTCTCCTCCTCCAACGTGCAGAAGTTCAACGATGTTTCCACAAATATTGCATTTATATATCTTGTTCATATAATTTAATTAATTGTTAATAATTTTCCGCCAGCAGTTCATAATAAGCTTGCGGATGCTTGCAAGTAGGACATTTAACCGGAGCCTCGATTCCTTCATAAACGTATCCGCAATTACGGCATTTCCATTTCATTGGTGTATCTTTTTTGAATACTTTTCCGTTTTCCACATTTTCCAGAAGCTTCAAATATCTTTTTTCGTGCTGGGCTTCCACTTCGGCTACTTCTCGGAAAAAGTCGGCGGCTTCAATTTCTCCTTCTTCTCGAGCTTCTTTTTCAAAATTCGGATACATGGTTCCCCATTCATATTTTTCTCCTTCGGCGGCGTGCTTTAAATTCGCTTTAGTGTCTCCCAATCCTCCCATAATGGAAGCTGGCACTTCAACGGTTATTTCTCCCAGTAGCTTAAAAATTCTTTTGGCATGCTCTTTTTCATTATCAGCCGTTTCTTGAAAAATAGCTGAGATTTGTTCAAATCCTTCCTTTTTGGCGACGGAAGCAAAATAAGTATATTTATTTCTAGCTTGCGATTCTCCCACAAACGCCTTGGCGAGGTTTTCCTGTGTTTTTTTCTCCATAGTTTTTTGATTAGTTGTTATATTAATTATTACCTCAAATAAAATTATTTATTTCTCTTTGACACGGAATCTCCAAGGATATTCTTTGCAATGTTTAGCATAGTCAATTCCAATTCGTCTGCCCGCCACAATATTTTTCTTTGAAAAATTTTGGGCAGGTTTTTCTATCCAAAGCCTTTCTTTTTTAGTAATATTCCAATTATTTAATTTTCTATCAATTTTTAAAAATTTGCAAAGTTTTCCCGGACCATCGGTTTTTTTGTAATCCAAGCCATCAATTTTTATTGATCTAATTAAAATTGCGGTGGGAAAGCCTTTCTTTTCCGTGACGATATTTAAACAATGATACATCCCATAGATCATATAGACGTAAGCGTGGCCTGATTCGCCATACATAGTTTCTGTTCGGGGAGTCCGTCCTTTTGAGGCATGACAAGCCAAGTCATCCTCACCAATATAGGCTTCCGTTTCGGTAATTATTCCTTTTATAATCTTATTTCCAATTTTTCTCACCAAAAAACAGCCTAGTAAATTCTGAGCTGTCTCCAAAGTGCTTTTTTGATAGAATTTTTTATTTAGTATCATTTTTTCACTAAAGACTCGTAAACCTTTAACATTTTTTCGGCGCAAATTTTGTCGGTGAAATTTTCTTTGGCGATTTTGCTAGACTCAGCGGAAAATTTATTTCTCAATTCTTTATCATCAATTAATTTTTGAACAGCACTTGCAAATTCGCCTTTATTTTCTGAAGTTAAGAATCCGTTAACATTATTTTGTACCAAATCACAAACTCCGGGAGCATTAACAGCAACAATTGGAAGACCGCAGTACATTGCTTCAGAAATAATCATTCCTTGAGTTTCCGATTTTGATGCGTAGACAAAAATATCTCCGGCGGCATAATAATTTTTTAGTTCTTCTTTTGGAACTATGCTTTCAAAATTAATTTTGTTTTTCAAATCATTTTCTCTGGTCATTTTTTTTAATTTTGGAAGCAAATATCCATCTCCGCAAATCAGAAATCTAACTCTTTTGGCGGACAGTCCGCTTGAGAGCGGACTGTCCGCTTTCAGCACTTTTTTTATCGCTTGAAAAAGAAACTCAATGTTTTTTTCCTGAGAAATTCTGGAAACTAAAATTAACAAAATATCATCATCTTTGATATTAAACTTATTTCTAATTTTATTTCTATCTGCATTCTGGTATAATTCTTCTTCAATGCCGGTTGGAATGGCTTTAATATTTTTATTTGTGACCCCCCATTTTTGGATTATTTTTTTTACTGAATCAGTCGGAGTTATTATAAAATCTGCGCAGGTAGCATATTTAACTGCGGTATTTATTATATATTTTGAAGCTATTTTATTGGGTATCAGCGGCACAAAGTGAGCATATTGATCATATAAAGTGTGCCAGGTAAAAACCAAAGGAATGTTTTTAATTCCAGTCCATTTTTTAGCGGCCGAACCCAGGAGATTGGGATGCTGAGAATGAATAATGTCAAGCTCTAGGTTATCAATAATTCTATCTATCTTTCGAGAATAGGGAATTGCCAGCGGAAATTTAATTTTGTATTGAATGTCCAATGATGGATAGCGAAACACGTTTGAATTTTTATCTTTGTAATCTTTGCAATTCGGCGCAAAAATGTAAACAGTATGCCCTGATTTTTCAAATTGCTTCCGGAAGCTTTCAATGGATCCTGTTACTCCATAAGGATTAGGAAGATAATTATTCGTGAAGATTGCTATGTTCATCAATTTTCATTAAAAAATTCCAATATTTCTTCAAAAACACTTTCGTTTTTGATATCGGAGATAAAAGTATGGTAAGCTCTTTTGATATATTTCTTCCTTTTTGTTTTTGAACTGATTGAGTTGTAAATTTTTTTCAAGCTATTTTTGGAAACGACATGATCGCTAAGAGACTGAATTAAAAAAGCAGGTTGGTTAATGAAAGAAATATTTTTTCTTGTTTCCTGAACCAATTTTAATGTTTCTAGCGCGCTTCCTACGGAATAGGATTGATACGATATCAGACGAGTGATTGTATTTGCTGCGCCAAAAGTCGGGGGATAATATTTTTTATGGTAGCTTCTTATTTTTCTCATTAATCTCGAAAGGGGAATTAGTATTTTTTCAAAGCGTATTTTGTAAGGCGTTGCCATGAGCAACAAGCCTGAAATTTCAGGATATTTTTTGGCCAGCATTATCGTAAGGCATGATCCAATCGATGTCCCTCCGACATAAATATTGTTGCAATTTGATTTCAGTTTGTTATAAGCAATTTCAACATCTTCCATCCAGTCTTCCCATTTTACATTTTCCAAGTCTTTCGGGACTGTTCCGTGTCCGCGAAGAAGAGGGGCAGAGACAGTATAACCAAACTCGTTCAAGTATTTTCCCAGGCGCCTTAGCTCATAGGAAGTAGTCGTCCATCCGTGAATAAGCAGAACCCCTTTGCCATTGGTTCCTTCAAAATAGAAAGGCTGGTTAAGGAATTCCTTCTCTTTTTTGTATAAAACCTTAGGATCTTCGAGGAGTATGCTATTGGCTTTGGATATGATTTTGCTAGCTCTTTTGGTGTTCATAATTATAAAAGTATCATATTTTTAGACAAAAAAACAGGGCTTGCAACCTGAATTTTATTGTTTGATTAAAAATAAGATTATTTGCAATTGTTCAGCAATATTTTTTTAGATCGATAGCTCTTGTATGTTTGGACTGATGCAATTGAAATTATTGCCAATGTGATTGCTATCCAGCCGGCCCATTCGATGTAATGTCGGAGTTCTGCCCACATATATCCGTAAAAATACCCCAAAGCTACCAAAAGTCCGCTCCAGGCTAATCCGCCCCAAAATGAATATTTCACAAATTTTTTGAAATCCATTTTTACAATTCCGGCAGCGGTAAAAGTTGCCCAGCAAAGTCCGGTAGTCGCTTTCACGGTAAAAATCGTTTTTCCTCCATGATTTTTAAAATAGTTCTCCATCTTTAAAACTAGTTTTTCTGTGATTCCCATGTATTTTCCAAATCTTCTCACGAAGGTCATTCCGAACTTGTATCCTAGCCCGTAAAGAATTATATCCCCAAAAATATCTCCTAGAACTGAAAAAATAAAAACAATGAAGACATTAAAAGCTCCTAATTTAGCAAGCATGGCGGCAATTATAGTTATAATTGGACCTTCAATAATCATTAAAGGAAGCATGATCCAATAACCATAATGTGAAAGAAATTGAAAAATTTGTTGCCCAGTTAGATCCACCATAGTTTGATTATATAATATTCAAAATATTTAACAAATTAACAAAAAGCTGTCCAATAAAGGAAAGTTTTTTGTTAGTAGATGAATCCTTTTATTATTCTGCTAGATGTTGGAATGGTTCGTCTGCTGGTTTTTGCCCATCCTTTGTAATTCATCTCAGAAACAGTAAATGATCCTCCGCTAACTTTTTCTACTATAGCAACATGACCCCACCAAGATTCTGAAGAAACCATAATAGATCCGACTCGCGGAGTTTTTCCAGTTTGATATCCGGCAGACTTAGCATGGTATAACCAAGTACCGGCATTTCCTCCCCAAGGAACATATCTTTTTTGAGCAACATACCAAGTGCAATAACCATAGGGGAAAATGTGGCCTGTTCCCGCTCTGCCGCTAAGAGTTTTGAACCCTGAAACAGCCGGAGCTCCTCCAGTGGATGTTGCATACTGCCTCCTTTCTATTCCAGTTTCAGCAGGCGTTCCCGGGGTAGTTTGCGGAATTTCTTTCTGCCCGTCCGGAATTACTATTTCTTCCCCTTCGGTTAATTGTCCGTCTGCTGGCAAACTATTAAAACTTATTATTCTGTCTTTATCGGCTTTATATTTACTGGCGACTGATTCTATCGTATCCCCCTTTTTAATAGTATAGGAAAGTCCTGCTATCGGGAGAATGAATATTTTATCTCCTGGCATTATGGAATCAACATTATCTAAATCATTTGCCCAAAGAATAGTGTTGATTGTGATATTGTTTGCAGTTGCTATGCCACTTACAGTATCTCCCGATTTTACTTCATAAATTTTAACTCCGCCATTTTCTTCTGGGTCCTTAAGCGGACTCCCAAAATTTGCTGTCAGAGCCTGTCCCCCAACTAAAGATAGGTTTTCATTATCTGATTCTTCTTTAATATCCGGATTAACTGAAGTTGGAACTTTTGCCAGAGGAACAAAAGCTAAATTATTTTTTCTGTTTTCCTGGCTGCTTATCCTTGGGTTTTCTTTATTGTCGATGTTAAAGTAACCGGATAAAAATCCATTGGAGTTGCTACTTTTTGCAAGGTTTGTAGAAGTAACCAAAAGAGAGCTAGAAACTACCACCATAAGCGCAGAGTAGTTTCTTAGAATGTGAAGAATTCTAATGGTGCGATGCCTCTTGATGAAATCGGCCACTCTTTTTTGATAAAAGTGAACCTTTGATTGAATTCTGTCTATATCAAATTTTTTGGGATTTTTTGAAAAGAGATTAGAACTGAAGTTACTAATAGCTTTGTTCCTTCCAGATGATTTTAGAGCTAAGAACAAACTAAAAAACAATACGAGGCATTGTTCTATTGGCTAAAATCCTAATTTTTACTATTATAAGTATATACATGAGATTGATTGGCTGTCAAAGTGTTTTGCCTGTTTGTGGCTTAAATAAAGGAAAAAATTAAAAAATAAAACGAAAAAAATGAATATAAGCCAGCTTTTAACGGACTTTTTGGAATATTTGGAAATTGAGCGCAATCGTTCCCAAAAGACGATTGAAAACTACCATCATTATCTGGAACGCTTCTTCAAGTGGTCGGAAATCAAGAATCCGGAGGATATTACACCGGACAACGTGAGAAAATTCAGAATATATCTCAATAGATATCAGGATGAGAAAGGTCAAGAACTCAAGAGAGTGACTCAAAATTACCATATGATTGCCCTTCGGATCTTTCTTAAGTATCTTTCCAAAAGGGATGTACCGGTAATGTCGGCGGAGAAAATAGAGATTGGAAAAAATCCGGCGACGATGATTGAATTTCTTGAGCCCTCAGAGTTGGAACGATTATTGAATGCGGCTAGCGGGGAAGACAAAAAATCATTGAGAGATAGAGCTGTCTTGGAGTTGCTATTTTCAGCCGGACTTCGTGTTTCGGAACTAGTGAGTATTAATCGAGATCAAATAAACCTTAAAAATCAGGAATTTAGTGTCAGGGGGAAAGGATCAAAAGTGAGAATTGTTTTTGTTTCTGACACAGCCAAAAAGGCTCTGGAAAAATATTTGGAGAAAAGAACTGATATTGACCCCGCGCTTTTCGTTAGGCTTCCCAAAAAAGGTGCCAAGGAAACAGAAAAAGAAGGAAGTCTTCGAATTACTCAACGAAGCATTCAAAGAATCGTCAAACACTATGCGACCAAAGCGGGAATTGTGAAAGATGTTCATCCGCATACTTTGCGCCACAGTTTTGCCACTGATCTCTTGTCCAATGGTGCTGACATCCGAAGCGTCCAGGCGATGCTTGGCCATTCTTCCATCACCACCACTCAAATTTATACCCACGTGACCAATCAAGGACTCAAAGACATCCACAAAAAGTTCCACGGGAAACGGGAGAAATAAAAAGTAGAAAGTTAAGATAATCAAAAATCCTGACAACGATCAGGAAAGGAGGACTGATGAAAATCAATGGAAAAGAAGTCGAAAAAGCATTTCAAGATGGTGTGCGTGAAGCCTTAAGAAAGCATGCGCTAATGGGAAATCCCGTTTATTACACGCATGAAGATGGATTGGAGATATTCGAAGCTTTGCTTGATCCGGTAACGCTCGAACCCATTTGGGAAAGAGTTGTGTGTATCGAAAAAAAAGAGTAAGAAACCAAGTTTTTTAAAAAGCTCATTGCAATTTTCGGGTAATCCGAAATAATTTGCAAGATAAAGTTTTTATGAGGCGGTCTTTAAGACGCCTTTTTCTTGAAGAAGATGAGATACATATTGGACACCCCTATGATACAATAGGGAGTTAAATTAACCAATATATCTCAATTATGAAAGCCAAACAATTCGGCTACTATTTTGTCAGCCAGCTCAAGTTATCCAAAAACAAATACGAAAGATGGCAGAAGGTGTCCGAGAAGCTGAAATTGAGCAAGAAGGCCTGCCAGCGACTTAAATGGATGATCTTTTACGAAACTGAAGCCAAGCGCAATGCCAAGAAAAACTGCCGGCATTTCGCAATCTCAAGATCGCTCTGGTATTATTGGCGCAAGAGGTTTGATGAAACAAATTTAAGAACATTAGAAGATGAATTTAAGGCACCGAAGAATACTCGAAAAAAGGAATACACCGGTACGCAATACGAGCGCGTGGTTATGCTTCGAAAAAACCGCATTCGTTACGGGAAAATTAAACTACTGAAAATTTATCAAAAGAAATATCCGGATGACAAAAACATCAGCAGCTGGAAAGTTCAATGCATTATTGAAGCTTCCGGTATTTATTACAACGCCAAAAAACAATCTCAAGCCAATAAAAAGAGGCAGAAAGCCCAGAAAAAGAAAAGAATTACCGAACTGAAGAAAAAACCAAAGAGTGGATATTTAGTCTGCTTAGATACCATCGTCCGGCATTACAGCGGACAGAAACGATATATTCTAACTGCCATTGATAAGTATGCCAAGGTTGCTTATGCTAGAATGTATCACAATCATAGCTCACTATCAGCCAAAGATTTCTTGCAAAGATTGTTCTACTTGCTTGACGGTAAGTTTGATAACCTGCAAACTGATAACGGAAGTGAGTTTCTGAAATATTTTGAAGAAGCTTGTACGGAATTAAAAGTTCCTCACTATTTCTCTCGGACTCAAACTCCTAAAGACAATCCGGAATGTGAACGTTTCAATCGGACGCTACAGGAAGAATTCATTGCTCTGGGAAATATGACTGAGGATATCAATATTTTTAACCGTAATCTGACCGAATGGCTGATTGAATACAATTTCAACCGTCCACATCAAACCTTGGATTATCTGACACCCATAGAGTTTACTCAAAAATATGCCAAAGTGTCCAAGATGTACTCTTCTAATACATTCTTTTGACAAAACACTTTTAAAATGCTAGAATCAATTCAGTAAATTAAATAATTATAAAAGCTGTTTTTAGTAGCTAACAGGCACTGTAATCAGTTTAAAGTTCAAAGTTTATAAAGTAGTTGTTTTACAAACTTTATAGACTCGAAACTTTTAACTCGTTGTTGTGTTTATTGGCGTTACTGGAAATAGTGATGCTATCTTATGGAGCAAAAAAAGTGGTCCCTTCAAATTGGAGGGCGGATTCTTGAAGTTGAAACCGGACTTTTGGCGGGACAAGCCAATGGTTCAGTAACTGTCCGCTATGGCGACACGGTGGTTTTAGCGACAGCGGTGATGAGCAAGAATGCCAGCCGGATAAGCGGATATTTTCCGCTGATGGTGGATTACGAAGAGAGATATTATGCTGCCGGAAAAATAAAAGGATCAAGATTTATCAAAAGGGAGGGAAGACCTTCGGACGAAGCGATTTTGACTGGAAGAGTGGTCGACAGAACCATTCGACCTCTTTTCAATGGACGAATGAGAAATGAAGTCCAGGTTGTAATTACCGTTCTTTCTATTGATGGAGAAAATGATACAGATATCATTTCAATGATTGCCGGTTCGGCGGCTCTTCATATTTCCAATATTCCTTGGAACGGTCCGATTGGAGCAGCTAGAGTGGGAAAGATAGGCGACCAATTTTTGCTTAATCCGGTAAATGGAGAAGTAAAAGAAAGCGAATTGGATTTAGTTATCGCTGGAACAAAAGATAAAATTAATATGATTGAAGCTGGAGCCAAGGAAGTTTCTGAAGAAGATATTGTTAAGGCTTTTGAATTCGGGCAGGAAGCGGTTAGGAAAATTGTGGAATTTCTCGAAGATATCAGAAAAGAGGCTGGAAAAGAAAAATCAGAGCCATCCCTTCTGGAGGGAACGCCGGAATTTGAAGGAAAGATAAAGGAATTGCTTGTGGCTGAAAATTTGGAAGATGCGCTTTACGATGTGGACAAAAAAGTTATTGCCGAAAAAGTTGATGCCATAAACAAGAAAGTTTTTGAATATATTGAGCAGAATAATGAAGGAGATACTTCAAAATTAAAAGAAATTGCCGTTCAAGTTTTGGAAGAAGTTTCCGATGAAATTGTTCACAAGAATATAATGGAAAGCGAAAAGAGGCCGGATGGCAGAAAACTCGATGAGATTAGGCATATTGAATGCCGAACCGGAATACTTCCCAGAACGCACGGAACTGGATTGTTTACCAGGGGAGAAACTCAAGCACTTACCATTACAACGCTAGGATCTCCTGGAGATGAACAGGTTATTGATACGATGGAGCTAGATATTAAGAAAAGATATATTCATCATTACAATTTTCCTCCTTTTTCAGTGGGAGAAATCAAACCGATGAGAGGACCAGGGAGAAGAGAAATCGGACACGGAGCTTTGGCCGAAAAAGCTTTGATTCCAGTGCTTCCTTCAAAAGAAGAATTTCCTTACACTATACTTTTAGTTTCTGAGGTGCTTTCTTCTAACGGTTCTTCATCAATGGCTTCGACTTGCGGTTCCACCTTATCACTGATGGATGCCGGCGTGCCGATTAAAAGGCCGGTAAGTGGAATTGCAATGGGAATTATCGTCGCAGCAGACGGAAAATTCAAAGTCTTAACGGATATTCAAGGAGCAGAAGACCATTACGGAGATATGGACTTTAAAGCGGCTGGAACAGAAAAGGGAATTACTGCACTCCAAATGGATGTGAAAGTGGATGGTGTAACGATCGAGATGTTGAAAGCTGTTCTTGAGCAATCAAGCGAAAACAGGAAGGAAATACTGGGCAAAATAACCGCTGCTATTTCCGAACCAAGAAAAGAGATGTCTGAGTATGCTCCGCGAATCATTGTTATAAAAATAAATCCGGACAAGATTAGGAATGTTATTGGGACCGGAGGAAAAATTATCAATGAAATTATTGATGAAACCGGAGTGCAAATTGATATTGAAGATGATGGATCAATTTTTATCACCTCATCTGATGCTCAGTCAGCCAAAAAAGCTCAAGAATGGATCAATAATCTTACTCATGAGGTAAAATCCGGAGAGACTTTTAAAGCTAAAGTGACCAGAATAATGAATTTCGGAGCTTTTGCTGAAATTTTGCCAGGGCAAGAAGGACTTATTCATATTTCAGAGTTGGCAGATCGTCGGGTAGAAAAAGTCGAAGACATTGTCAAAGTTGGAGACATTGTTCCGGTTAAAGTAATAAAAATTGATGAACAAGGAAAAATAAACCTTTCAATAAAAGCAACTTCCGGAATGACAGAGTAAAAATTAACCGCATTGCCGCATTTAGACATTTAATAATCTAACTTTAGTCCCTATGGCTGGGACATATATTTCCTAAGTTTAGTTAATCTACAATTTTTTGATATATTTCAGCTTTTTGTCGATTGTCTT
>JBBABD010000001.1 GCA_041657845.1 Parcubacteria group bacterium | reverse complement strand
CGGTGAATATGGCGGTAGCTGGAAGCAGTTGCACGAGTGTTTCATGCGGAGACACTTGTAAATATAATGAAAATGAATATGAAACAATAAAAATCGGAAACCAATGCTGGTTTGCTGAAAATTTGCGAACATCTAAAAAACCAGATGGGACAGCGCTTGCTCCGGGTGTTGACTTCTATTGTTATGATGCCGTGTGCTGTCCAATGGGCGTATGCCCATCATTTGACGGAGGGTTGGAAGTGAACTTCGGAGGATCATATACGTGGACAGGAATAATGAATGGTGCATCCTCAGATTCAATCGCTCCTGGACCCCAAGGAATCTGTCCGAGTGGCTGGCACATTCCTACTGATAGCGAATTTTTTGTACTGGAAGATTATCTTAAAAATTCTGGGGAGACATGTGATGCTTCAAGGTTTGGACATGATTGCCGTGGTGCAGGCGATGGATTTAGAGGAATTTTTGGTTTGCTTTATGCCGGAAAGACGTTCTGGGCACAAGGATGGCTTCGTATTGGCGATCCGGAGACGGACTATCCGACGACTTTTGTTTGGTCCGCTACTGAAAGCGCTACAAATATAAAAGCTTTTTGTCGAGAGATAACTGAGCTTGAAACTTCAAGTGTGCACCGAACAACGGTTGGTCGAATAGCTTGCCCTAAAGATAACGGATATTCTGTCCGTTGTCTTAGAGATTAACTTTCAATTGAGCTCTCAACTTTGTATCGAGGTTCGTCCTCGATAATCAATTAAATCCAACAAATCGTTAGATGAAATTGTTTGTTTGAGAATATTATTTAGGGACAGGTTTGTTTTGTTTTAACATTGCTATAAGGATAACTGATTTTCATTAACTTTTTAAGAAATTAGGATTTGGCGACAGAGTCTGCAGAAGCAATTTGTTGCAAATAAAACTTCGCTAAAGTTTAATTTTAGCGAGAAAAGATAATCGATTAAGGCAGGGTTTTGAAACCTGCTTTTTTGTTGCTATAATTAAGCTGTGAAAAAAGAAATAGTGCAAAAAATATTAAACGAAACAGAATTCGGCTATGATTTTATGGCGGGAAAATTTTCTGAGACTCGGAAATATTTTTGGAGAGAGATGGAATTTATCGGCGATTACGCCAAGAACGAAGATGCCGTTCTGGATTTTGGCTGTGGAAACGGAAGGCTTTTGGAACTATTTTCCGATAAAAATATAAAATATCAGGGAGTGGATGTTTCCAAGAAGCTTATTGAGCTGGCTGATAGCCGTTATTATAGCGAGAACGTCAGGTTTTCTAAAATCGATCCCAGTCAAGAAAGTTTGCCGTTTCCAGATAATTTTTTCGATACCGTTTATGCCATTGCTGTTTTTCATCATTTTCCGGGAAAAGAATATCGGGAGGCGATGGCGAAAGAACTTTATCGAACTGTGAAACCGGGAGGATATGTGGTAATAACCGCTTGGAATTTGTGGCCCGCCTCGCTTCGACAAGTGGTTGTCTCCGCGAGTCGAGGCGGGCAGAAGAAATATGTTAGAAATATAATTGAAAACTGGAGAGATAAGATTTTAGGCAGGAGTAATTTGGATTGGAATGATTGCTACATAACCTTTAAAGACAACGAGGGTAATATTTTTAAGCGTTATCATCACGCGTTTACTTCCAGGGGGTTGAAAAGGCTGTTTCTAGAAGCAGGATTCAAAAAAGAAAAAGTTGCCAATAACAAAAATCTCGTTTTTATAGGAAGAAAAAAATAGTCTTTGCTGAAAAATTATTTTTAGTATATAATTGAATAATATGGCGCAGGAAAAAGAAATAATAAAATTAGAAAATGCGACAAAAATGTATCCCGGAGATTTTGTTGCTCTGGATAAAATAAATCTTTCTATTGGAAGAGGTGAGTTTGTTTCGATTGTGGGACATACTGGAGCGGGAAAGTCAACTCTTCTTAAGCTCATCTATGCCGAAGAAAGCCCGACAACGGGAGAGATTTACTTCAATGGAAAGTTGGTCAGGGAAATAAGAAGAAAGCATCTTCCGTATTATCGCCGAAATATTGGAACGGTTTTTCAAGATTTTAAACTGCTTCCGCAAAAAACAATTTTCGAAAATGTGGCGTATGCACTGGAAGTTAATGGCGAACCTACGGATGAGATCAATGAAAAAGTTCCGGAGATTCTGGATGTTGTGGGATTGGGCAATAAATTAGAGATGTATCCCAGGCAGCTTTCAGGAGGAGAACAACAAAAGGCGGCGCTGGCGAGGGCTCTAATAAATTGTCCTCAAATGATTATTGCCGATGAACCGACAGGAAATCTAGATCCGATTTCCACGTGGGAAATTATTCAGCTTCTTCTTAAAATAAATACTTTGGGTACGACGATACTTCTAGCGACTCATAATAGGGAAATAGTTGATAAAATAAATAGGAGAGTGTTAATTATGGAGAAAGGCAAGCTGGTAAGCGATATTCAAAAAGGCAAGTATAACTTGTAAACGCTAATAGTCGCGAATATTAAACAAATTTATTCGAATATATTGTTTAAAGATTCGCAACCATTCGAATTCAATGAAGATTCTAAAACTTTGGCGGACTCTAAAAGAGGGATTTCAAAATTTCATAAGAAATGGCTGGTTAAGCGTGGCGACAATCAGCATTCTCACAATTTCTTTGTATCTCATCAGTCTGACTTTTATGATTGGCATAACCGCCAATCTTTTGCTTGAGAATGTTAAGGGAAAAATCAATATTAGCATCTATTTCAATCCTGCGATGAAAGAGAATGATATTGTGGCGATTAAAAACAAACTTCAATCGTACAAAGAGGTAAAATCGGTGGAGTATGTTTCCAAGGATCAGGCGCTGCGGGAGTTTATGGAAATGGGAAATAACGATCCGGCAATCAAACAAGCACTGGATGAAATAGGAGAAAATCCTCTTTTGGCGTCTTTAGTGATTAAAGCCAATCAGTCGGAGCAATATGACATCATCAATAAATCTATCGAAAGTTCTGATTTTAGGGAAGATATAAGCAGGATTAATTATGATAAAAATAAAATTATTATCGAACGCCTGAATAAAATAGTCAATTTTTCAAAAGAAATTGGAATGATTCTGGGATTAATTTTTGTCCTTATCGCCATACTCATAACTTTTAATGCAATCAGGATTACTATCTATTCCCATAAACAGGAATTTGAAATTGAAAGATTGGTTGGGGCTTCCAATTTGTACATTAGGATGCCTTTCATTTTTGAAGGAATATTTTACGGATTTTCCGCTTCAATTGTCAGCGCGGTTATGCTTTTGGTCACAGCAAAGCTTATTTCATCTTTTGTGCAGAGAACAATTTCGGAGGATAATCTGATGGCGCTCTACCTTTCAAATTTCTGGCAGATTTTTGGAATCCTATTTTCTTTGGGAATATTGCTGGGAGTAATTTCGAGTTTCATTGCGATTAGAAGGTATCTGAAAAAGTAGGGTGTAGTTTTCAGGTTACAGTTTATAAAATTCAGAAAAATAAAAATATCCCGAAATAAGGGATATTTTTTTGTTGGGTCGGTAGGATTCGAACCTACGCATCACGGGATCAGAACCCGTTGCCTTACCACTTGGCTACGACCCAATACATTTTCAATCTTAACTTAAGATTATTAAAAAATCAATATTTCTGGTATAATCAGTTTATGGAACAAGAAATACTCAATAAAATTGAAGAGCAGGACAAAAAGCTGGAGGCGATTTACAAATCGGTCGAAAAAACCAGAAAATATTTTCTTTGGACGCTGATTATTTCGATCGCTACGGTGGTTTTGCCGATTATCGGGCTCATCGTCCTAATTCCGTGGTTTTTGAAAATAATGATGTCGGCTTACAGCGGATTATTGTAAAAAGTTAATTTATTCTAAAATTATCCAATCCTCGTCATTGTTTAGTTTGAAGCTGCATTCTGCGGCATCGCGATCTATTTTGGAAACCTTCATTATATCAGCCGTTGCTTCTCTATCGGAGAATTCTTTGCTTACGGAATCATTAAGATGGGGAAAGAATGGATCCAAATTTTTCTCCGAGTAATCTTTATGGTTCACATCCTTTTGGGATCTGTTGAATCCCGACAACGCAACTTCAAGATTTTCACTTAGCGATTTTCCAATCTTATCTCCGGATTTTATTTGCGATCCCTGATCCAGGGTATTTTCAAGGTTTATTTCTGAAATTTCTATCAGCCATCCGTTGAATGGCCGGGTTTCAATGACGAGGGAGCTCGAGTCTTTCCGAATTATTTCCCCATCAAAAGGAGCATAGATGGCAATGCCAGAATTTTTAAGATTAAAATAATGCTTAAGCGAGCTTTCCGTCTCTGTTTGGTTCTGAAAGCTGGTTTTGCCGTAAGCTTCATTAGCGCAGCTTCTGAATTTTGAAATTTTGGTAATCTCGGAAATTATTACCGGGCTCTTTGTAATAAATTTGTCGCTTTGGCTTGGATTGGTGGTCAGCTCCTTTTCTTCTGCTTTTGTTTCGTTTACGGAAGCGGTATCTTCCTGTTCCTGGGTTTCTGCTTCCTTTTCCGGAGTTAGAACGGGCGGGTTTGGATTCGGGGTATTCGCTTTGGCATCGGAGGTTTGGCTGCTGGTTTCAAATGTGGAGGCTACCTTGCTTGCAATATTTGTGATTTCAGGATCTATTTCAGGAATTATTTTCTCTTTTGAAGAAATTGAATCAATGACAAATACTTTAGTCATTATGAGAATAAATGCTAATATGATCAGCGGACAAGCAACAATCCAAATTTTTCCCAAACTTTTTTTCTTTGATTCCGGCTCGATGGGTTCCAGCTTGTTTATATCCGGTTTTCTTTGATCTGGTATAATCGGGCTAGATTCGATTTTCTTTTTTAATCTGATAATATCCATGAAATTATTATAGCACAGCCTTTTGCCAGTTAGTAAAGGAATGAAAATTCCGGCCTAAAGAACCTTTTTTTTCGTTGTGTTATAATGAAGATACAATTATTCGTAAATTTTCAGGAAAATGAAAATTGCCATTCAAGCTTCAGATCTGGATTCAAAAAGAATCGACGGAACCAGAGTTTATCTTTTGAATATGCTCAATCGTTTTGGAAAAATTTCACCGGACGATGATTTTTTTATTTTCCACAAAAAAGATTTTAATTCGGAACTTGCACCGGAAAAATTTTATAATTATAAAATAATAAAAAAACCGTTTCCTTTCTGTTGGACGCAGACCAGATTTTCTTTTGAAATTTGGAAAGAAAATTACGGAGCGCTTTGGATGCCGATGCAGGCGCTGCCCTTCGTTAGGAGAAAAAATTTGAAAACCACCATTACCATTCATGACCTGGCTTTTAAATATTTTCCCCAGTTATTTCCCAGAAAAGATCTGCGCCGTCTTAATATATTCACTGATTTTGCCATCAAAAACTCTGACAAAATAATTGCCGTTTCTAATTCGACCAAAAACGATATTTTGAAATTTTATCCGGAAATAAAGGAAGAAAAAATAAAAGTGATATATCACGGATTTGAAACGGAATTATTCCAAGGGGAAATACCGGAAGAAAATAAAAACAAAATACTAAAAACCTACAATCTGCAACCTAAAAACTATATTTTATATGTCGGAGCCTTGCAGCCGAGAAAAAATCTGGAAATTCTGATTAAAGCTTTTGATAAAATAAAAAAAGAAAATCAGGATTTGAAATTAGTTTTGGCCGGAGGAAAGGCTTGGATGTGGGAGGGGATTGTGAATAAAATAAAGAATAGCGAATATGAAAAAGATATAATTATCACCGAAACAATCCCATTTGAAGAAGTAGTCGTTTTGTATCGAAACGCTTCAGTCTTTGTTTTTCCTTCTCTCTATGAAGGTTTTGGTATTCCGCTTCTTGAAGCTTTCGCCTCCGGTGTTCCGGTTATTTCAGCCAGCAATTCCAGCTTGCCGGAAGTTGGAGGAAATGCGGCGCTATATTTCAATGAAAAGGACAGTGAGGATTTATCTTGCAAAATACGAAGCGTTTTGAAAGATGATAATTCGAGGAAAGAATTAATTGAAAAGGGAAACGAACAAGTTAAAAAATTCTCTTGGGACAAATGCGCTAGAGAAACGATTGAAGTTATAAAGTCATAATTGCTGATATGCTATTTTTTTTATGTCATTCCGCACTTGATGCGGAATCTAAGCTTTCGAATTACACCAGTCCAATATTTATACGTTAAGCTTGGGATTATCGCTTGTGTAGATTCCTGCTTTCGCAGGAATGACATCTTTTTCGCTTATAAAGTTTTTGTATAGATAAAATAGAAGAAGAATGGCAGCGATTGTAATAACCGCGATTTCCCACCAGTCAAACTTGAGCATCGAGTTTATAATCAAAATAACAGCGAAAACAATAAGGCCGCAGGATAATGCGGTTTTTTTGTTGCTCATTTCAAAGCTTATTTCATTTATTTTTCCCAGATAAATAACACTTCCCAAAACTGCAAAAATAATCAGAGAGAGCCGGGTAAAACTTAAGTGAGAGGAAGCCAGTCCCGGCATCACTCCTTCGGAAACCAGGAGCAAAGCAAAGAAAACAAGAAGAAGCGATAATATATCACTGAGTATCTTGTATAAAAATATTCCCAAGTTTCCTCTAAATTTTTTACTGACTTTGTCCATAATTGAGCAATGTTCTACTTTTTAGTGTTGATAGCGACGACTTTAAATTTTCCACACTAACTTTCTTTTTGAATGTCACTGATATGTTTTGCACATCAATATCATTGCCGAAAAACGATTGGAATTCAAAATCATCTCCGGAAAGGTCTTTCATATTGTCAATAGGAATTATACAGGAATATCTTTTCGAAAGTCCGAATGAGCCGGCCAAATTGCATTCCTCTTCAATCTCCAGATTTTTTTCTTCTGCGAGAAGCGGATTAATTTTCGAATAAAAATCAATCACGTCTTTTCCAATAAGTTCGTGTTTCTCTCCGTTTGATATCAAATAATATTTTCCGGTATCATTGCCTCGAAAAAGAGTTCCATCTGGTTGGGGAGTCTTTATGGTGAACAGTTTTTCTTTCTGATAGATTCCAATTTCTTCTCCGCTAGCCACGATCACATCATTCCAATTCCAACCGCTGGAAATGAATGTTATGGGGTTGTTTATTGGCCATATTTTGTTTCCGCTGACTACAAAAACGGAAATATCAGAAGACAAAAGAGTTCCATCTCGAAAGCCGAAAAATTCTTCGGAAAGCGGATAACTCTTAAGAAAGTTTTCATCCTTAGCCGAAGCTTGCTCGGAGTCGTAGTTTGAGAGATAAGCTTTTTCACTGACAAATCTGTATAAGATATTGTCTTTTAATTGATAATAATCATTATCTATTTTAAAAAGTTGCGGAATATTAATCTTGGTTATAGCATCTCCATTCGGATAGAAGAATGATCGAAATGATTTTCGAACCGATACGCTGCCATCTTCAACATTTTCTGATTTTCCAGTCAAAGTGAAATTGACCCGTGCTTCGGAAAAATCTCCGACCAAGTTAGCGTCAAAAATCATTTTTTTGTCTCCTTCAACTTGGCCGTTTCTGATCGGTTCTCCGCTTTCTTTTCGCGGATCAGCTACGGTATTTTTCAGTGAATCAGGATTTTTGAAAGAAAAAACAAAATTAGCGGAAGGGAACAAAACCAGATATCCGGCATAGATTATCAGCAATATGAAAACAAGATAAACCAAAAACCTGGCGTTCTTGTAACGTCTTTCCCAAATCGGATTAAGTTTTATTTCTTTTAACGCATTCATTTTCAATTGTCATTCCGCACTTGATGCGGAATCTACGCTTTCGAATTACGCTAATCTAATATTTATACATTAAGCCTTGCAATTATCGTTTGTGTAGATTCCTGCTTCCGCAGGAATGACACTCTCAATTCGTATATTCGTACTCAATTCGTAATTCGTAGCTCCAATATTTTCCCGCTAACTTTTACACTCAGCTTTTCCTGAAGGACAATATTTTCTTTATCTCTCGAGCCGGAAAGTCTTTGGGTCTCGACTGAATAATCCTTGCTGGATAATATCTTTCCGGTTCCGATTATATCTTCATACATTATAGCATTCTGGTCGGAAGTGACGAGATATATTTTGGAAAACTTTTCCTGATCTATTTTTTCCAGATCTTTGATATTAAAAAAATAAACTGAATTTTTTTCGTAGAGAAAGTTCATCGGTCCGCCGAGCATCGAAAATCCGTCTCCGCTGGCAGATTTGTCAATCAGAATCAAATCGTTGCCTCCAAAATTTTCACTGATTGCCTGTGTTTGTTTTAATAAATTCTTGTTTTCCGAGAACGGGAAATAATTTGCGAATATAAACAAATTCAGAAGCAATATGGAAATTATAACAAAATAAGATGCCATTATTTTATAGCGCATCTTTTTCTCCCCATTCCATTTTGCAAGAAACAAAATAGCATAAAATATCATTCCCGGAACAACAGAAAAAACAAATCTTCGAAGCATCCAAGGGTGGTCGGATGAAATCCACGGATTAATCAGATAAATGAAAGAAGGAAAAATTACAAAAAATGGAATCAGATTTTTCCACTGCTTTTTTATCCAGAAGTAGATTGTTCCCAAGATTCCAAGAAGAAGCGAGCTTATTATTCCATACAAATACAAAACCTGAAATTCGAATATAGCGGGAGAAAAGAATCCATCGAAAACTGAAGAAGCGCTTGCTTGATCTTGTCTAATATGGAGAAACGCTTTAGCCATTTCCTTGTAAAAATAAATATCTTTAGCAAAATTGAGGACAAGAAGAATGGCAAAAAATATGGCCGGATAAGCCAGGATTAGTTTTCTCTTTCTTTTCCAGATGATATTTTTTCCGGTGAAGAAAAATATAGTCAAAAATCCCGCAATCAGGAAAAAAATTCCTTCTATTCGCGTAAAGACTAAAAGTCCGGCTGAAAAAAGGAAAGAAAAATAATAAAATAATCGTTGTTCTCTAATAAAAAGGAACAGCCACAAGATAGAAAGCCAGAGGAGCGCAAGCGCCATATTTTCACTCAAAGTGAACTTGAAAAACCAAAAAATCGGAAATGAAGTTGCGGTTAAAATCAAAATAATAGCCGAATATTTTGTTTCAACAAGCGACCTTGCTAAAAGATAAAAAGAAGCTAAAAACAAAAAAAGTAAAACGGCATTGGCAACAATTAGTCCCGTAAGTCCGAAGAAAGAATAGAAAATAGCCAGCCAAGAAATGTAGGCGATAGGAAATTGTGTTATTAGCTCTCCGCTGGAATTGTAATAAAATCCCGGAAAATTCAAAGCTTTCCCTGGGCCGTATATTTCGAAAAACTCATTTGAAGCGGGAGTGGAAAATTCCAGTTTGTGGTTTTGGGAAAGGCGGATAGTTGCTTCGCTAATCGCTCCCTGATCGCGTCCTCCGAAAATTGTCGGGGTGACAAAATAAGAAGAAACCAGAACAAAAATAAAAATGGCTATTGAAGCGATGATGAATTCATGGGAAATATTCAAAGATATTTTTTTCAAAAACACTTGGCGGATAATAGTAAAAATCATCAGCAGGAGAAAGCCTCCAAAAATCCAAGAATAGAAAAATCCTCCAATAGCAGAAAGGCAGGCAATCAATCCCAAAAACACCCAAATTGATGAGAAAACAGCGAAAATAAGGTAATCGTTTTTGCTGATATTTTTTTCAATCATTGCTTTGATTATAGCGTTTTTAGTCCAGTTTGCCAATGGCGGTCGAATAAGATAAAATTAAGAAAGACTTAACTTATCCAAGGCGGACAGTCCGCTTGAAGCGGACTGTCCGCCTCTTAAAATAGCAACAACATGAAAATACTAATGGTTGCGCCGACGCCGTTTTTTTCTGATCGCGGAACGCATATCCGAATTTTGGAAGAAGCGCTGGCTTTGGAAAAATTGGGCCACAAAATTATCATTGCAACCTATCATATCGGGAGAGATATCGATCCTGAGATTAACACTAAAATCGATGTTCGGAGGATTCGCCGGCTTCTTTTTTGGTACAAGAAGCTGGAAGCCGGTCCTGATTGGCAGAAAATATTCCTTGACTTAATGCTTATTCGAAAAACTTTTTTTCTGGCCAGGACGCAAAAGCCGGATATTATTCACGGCCATCTTCATGAAGGAGTTTTGATCGGCCTCCTGGTTAAGAAAGCTCTTTTCTGGAGAAAAATGAAATTGGTTTCTGATTTTCACGGAAGTCTGACCAATGAGATGGTTTCTCATGGATATTTAGGTGCCGGAATGCTCAAGAAAGTATTTAATTTTATTGAAAAAATAATCAATAATCTGGGAGATTTTGCCATTGCCAGCTCTTGGGAGAATACGGAAGAAATAAAAAAATTCAGAAAGGACGGAAAAGTGGAAACCATTCTGGATGGAGTGGATTTGGATTATTACAAAAACCTGCCAGTCAAAGAAGAGTCCAAAAAAGAATTGGAGGTCCCAATGGAGAAAACAGTCGTAGTATATACGGGAGCGCTAGTTCCCAATAAAGGAATTAATTATTTGATCGATGCTATTTTAATAGCTTTCAGAAAAAATAAAGATTTGTTTTTTGTTGTTGCCGGATTTCCAGTCAAAGGAATAAAAAAGTTCGTCAAAGAGAACGGCTTGGAAGGAAATGTGCGCGTTATTCACCCCTTGAATTATTTCGATCTTCCCAAGATTTTGAATGCCAGCGATATTGCCATTGATCCCAAGGATTCGAAAGTAAACCAAGCCAGCGGAAAAATTCTGCAGTATATGGGGGCGGGATTGCCGATTGTTTGTTTTGACAAAAGCAATAATCGAAGATATCTGGCCGATGGAGCATATTATGCTAGAGAATTTTCCTGTGAAGGAATTTGTGAAGGCATTTTAGAATTAGCTCAAAATTCTGAAAAATGCAATAATATGGGAAGAATAAACAAAGAGAGAGCCAAGGAATTCGGTTGGGATAATTCGGCCAAGAAACTGGATGAGATTTATAGAAAATTATAATAAAAAAATAAAAAATTAATAAGTTCGCTCTGTTAAATTTTTGTTTTGGGAAATGTTTTGCCAAGAGGGAATTTAACAAAGTAAACCAAGAAAGCGCATGAATGGGTTTTTGACCAAGAAACGCATTATTATTTTTGCATTAATAGCCGTGATTATTGCTGGAGGGACTTTCTTTTTCTTCTACGCAAAAAACAACAAATTAAGCATTGCAGTAAAATCTTTTTCTGCTCTCAGCAAAATATCCCAACTTCTTCCAATTCAGGAGGATACAAAAAAAGAACTGGAAGTAGTTGACAATTTGGTTGCCAAATTGACGGAGAAGAATGACAAAACTTGGAATTTCATGTTGCTTCTTCAAAACAACATGGAGCTTCGTCCGGGAGGAGGATTTTTGGGACAATATGCGCTTGTCAAAGTGAAAAATGGAGAAGTGATAAGTTCAACATTCGAAGATGCCAATCTTTTGGATCAAAGAATAACTGCCAAAGTGCCGACTCCATATCCGCTGGAAAGAATGATGCAGCTCAAAAATTGGAAGTTCCGCGATTCTAATTTTTCTCCTGATTTTCCAACTAATGTTGAAAAAGCCAAATATTTCTATCGTTTGGCGGGCGGAGGAGGAAATTTTGACGGAATTGTTGCTATTAATGCCACAGTTTTCAATGATATTTTGAAACTTACCGGTCCGATAACAGCAGGAGGAGTGGAATTTGATGGCAATAATGGCTTTTTGAAACTGGAAGAAATTGTCGAGAAAAAATATCTTATGGATCCTGATTTGGATACTCAGAACCGAAAAGTGATTATGAAAACTATGACCCCGATGGTTATCAGCAGATTGTTCAGTCTGGGAAATATTTCGAAAATTGCCAATCTGGCGCATGAAGAACTCAGGAACAAGAATGTTCAGATAAACTTTACTGATTCCAGTTTGCAATCTTTGGTGGCGAGTGTCTATTGGGATGGAAAAGTGGCCACTGATTGGAGCGGAGATTATTTGATGGTTGTCGATGCTAACATGGGTGCGCTCAAGACGGATTACTATATTAAAAGAAATATAAATTATGAAATAGATTTTAACGGAGAAAAACCAGTAGCCACCTTGACGATGCAATATCGAAACACCGCGCCGTATGGAGATTGGAGAACTAGTGATTATCATTCCTATATCCGAATATATGCTCCGCAGGGCGCCAAGCTTTTGGACAGAAAAATGATCAGTCCTCCGATTGTCAAAGACGAATTCGAAAAAACCTATTTCGGTTCGCTTCTTCACGTTCTGATCGGAGGAGAAACGGAAGTGATGATAAAATATGAATTGCCGGATACTGTCACCAAGGATAATTATAAACTTTTAATTCAGAAGCAGTCGGGAGTGGGAGATATACCAGTCAAAGTTAAGCTCAAAAAAGATGGTCAGGAATTCGATCAGGAACAGACAATGCTTAAGGATTTGAAGTTTGAGTTCCAGTAAAAATAAATGTCATTCCCGCGAAACTTGTTCTCGACCTGATCGGGGAGCAGGAATCTGCACAAACGATGATCATAAATTTAATGCATAAGCAAAAGTTTAGTGTAATCTGAAAGTGTAGATTCCGCATCAAGTGCGGAATGACAATGTGCAACAGGCTTTTCCTAAAGCCGAGCTTTAGGAAAAAGTCCTAGCTTCTCTAAAAGCTTAGCTTTGGAAAAGATTTTCATATGAAGCTTATTTTAATAAAAATCGGAAAGGCTTTTAAGACTCTGCAAAGGGACGGTTTTCTTCGCGGAGGGAAGAGGGTAATGAAAGCTTTTTTGGCAATGTTTGGAAGGGTTAAGGCGGGAGACATTCTGTTTATCACGGGAGGAGTTGGGGATAGCGCTCTTTTTCGCACTCGTCATTATTCTGAGGAGTTGGAATTGAATGGTTTCAAATGTTCAGTAACGGTTCAAGACAATCCATTTCTTTCCGGCTATGCAAGTAAGTTCAAAATTTTCATTTTTCATCGGGTGCTTTTCACTCCCAGTGTCAAAAAATTGATTAATAATATAAAAGCGCAAAAGAAAGAAATAATTTTTGAAACCGATGATTTGGTTTTTGATCCGAAATATCTGGAGTTTATGGATTTTTTCAAACAGATGAATGTTTTTGAAAGAAAATTATATGAAAACGGGGTGGGAGGGGAAATTTTGAAGGATCCATATGTGAAAGTTTGCACGACCACCACGGCATATCTAGCAGAAAAACTGAGGGAATTTAACAAAAAAGTCTTTATTATCAAAAATAAGCTTTCCGTCGAAGATTTGAGAGTTGTGAAAGAGATAGAGAAAAATAAATCTCAAATCCCAAATCCCAAATCCCAAATCTCGCTCGGTTATTTCTCGGGTACCATCAGTCACAACAAAGACTTTGCGGTGATAACCGATGCGCTTTTGGAAATTATGGAAAAACATTCCAATGTGGAATTATTTTTGGTTGGACCATTGGATATTGAAAGTAAATTGAACAAATTTAAAGATAGAATCAAACAATTGCCATACGTTGCAAGAAACAAGCATTTTGAAAATATTTCCCAAGTTGACATCAATCTGGCTCCACTTGAGATAGGAAATCCTTTCTGCGAATCCAAGTCCCAGCTCAAGTTTTTTGAGGCGGGAATCGTAGGTGTTCCGACGGTGGCTAGCGCTACGGGAACCTTCAAAGAAGCCATTTCCGACGGCCTCGATGGCTTTGTGGCGTCTGATACCAGCGATTGGATAAACAAGCTGGAAAGGCTGATTTTGAGTCCAGAACTATGTTCCAGAATGGGTGCTGAGGCTCGCAAAAAAGCCCTTGAGCAGTATTCCACCCAAACGGCGAAAAATGAGGAGTTTTACTCTTTTTTAAGATCAAAAATAGCCAATTTATAAATGTCATCTCGAGCGAGCGAAGCGAGTCGAGAGATCTAATTCAATATAGTCTCAACTTCTTTTATATTTTCTGCGCAAATTTTGTTTTGCGCTGTTTTTATGGCAAAGAAGATAAAAACAATAAGAAGTATTTCATGTCTTGTTTTTCTCCCGAATAAAATAAAAACCCCCGCCACGATGTGAAGTGTATAAACTTCTGGCCGGGATTCTTATATGATGTAATACTACTATACTATTGAGTTTATGTCAAATTGCCGTTGCGGTGCTTTTGTGTTGTGATATAATAAAAAAATGAAAAAAGTATTTGAAAAAAAATCTTTCTTTTTTTCGGCAAGCTTGATTATATTATCTCTAATAAAGGTAGGATTTTTTGATGCTGGTGTGGCAAAAGCCTTGGATATTCCAGATGAAGAAAAATGGACGGATTATGATAACTTTGTTGTAATTGATACTGACACTACATGGAGAGGGAATATAGTTTATAACAACTTAGATAAACCGGTAGTTATTGTTAATGGCGCTAATCTTACCATAGAAAAAGGAACACATATTGAAATTTTGAATTTGGAGGTTAATATGGGAAGAATTATAGCCGAAGGAACTAAGGATGAAAAAATAATTTTTACTAAAGCAACTCCGGCTCCTTCTGAGTATGGAATAAAAACTAATTGCGTCCGAGGAGAAAGAGGATTGATAAAGTTTGCTGATAATGCATGGATATCAGAATATAGCACTGAACCTTCTATTTTTCGCTATGTAGAATTCAATAATATGGGATCCTACGATTATGTTGATCAAGAAGAATGTGCTTGTCCGTATGAGGATGAAAATTGCCAAGCGATGAATCATAATATTTTTCGAAGATTGTTTAATACTGCTTGGGCAGCTGAGTCGCTGGAAAGAATTAATCCGGCATTAAAATTTGAATATGGAAATCTTCATATTGAAAATTCCAGCTTCAAGAATAATTCTTATGCGGATGTCGAGGTTTCCGTTAGATATTATAGCGGAGAACCAATGAGTCGTTTGGAAATCGTGAATTCTAATTTTGAAGGCAATAAGCAAAAAAATGCTTTAATATCCAGCGCCAAAAAATATTCTGAAAATGAAGATCCTGTTTCGGAAAAAAGCAAGGTCATTTTGAAAAACAACTGGTACGGGCATCTTCAAGGGCCGACAGAGAAAAATGATTCGCCAGAGAAGGGAGAAAAAATTAGCGGAGATTACACGCTCGATGGATTCAGAAACAGTAATTTGATTTCTGATCCGGCGATTATTATTCCGGGAATTATGGGATCGGCTGAAGTAGCAGGCAAGCTGATTATGGATCCGATTCTGCATACTTATGATAATTTGATAAATTCTCTGGATCAGAACGGATATCAGAAAAACATCAATCTATTCGAGTTTCCCTATGAATGGAGAGACAGCAATGTTATTACTGCGGGTTTGCTGAAGCAAAAAATCCAAGATGTGAAAAACAGCACAGGAGTTTCGAAAGTGGATTTGGTGGCGCATTCGATGGGGGGTTTGATTGCGAGGTATTATATTGAAGGAGATGATTATCAAGATGATGTGGATCAATTGATAACTTTGGGAACACCGCATAGGGGATCGCCAAAGGGTTATTTGTACTTGGAAGCAGGGGAAGGATTTTTTTCCAGAGCAGAACAGCTTGCTAAAGAATTATTCAAGGTTGAAGCTCGTCATGCGGGATATTCAGATTTGGAGAAATATATTCAAGATAAAGTAAAGTCAGTTGGGGAATTGCTTCCTGACTACGATTATCTTCAAAAAGTTTCCGATGGGGAAATGAAAAATTATCCAGACGATTATCCTGATAATTCACTCTTAGAGTTTCTTAATGGCAAGGAGAGAGTCAAAAGAATGAGCGGAGTTAATTTTGTCAATATGGTCGGGAATCTTGATTCGGAAAAAACCATCAAAAAATTTCGAGTGGCGGAAACCCTAAAAGAAGGGAAATGGAAACACGGGATGCCGGAAAATTTCTATGATGATACAACTGATAGAGGTATTGAATATGGGAAAGGCGACGAGACAGTCCCATTGTTCAGTTCAACTGGAATTAATTCTAGAAAGATGGAAGAAATAAAGGCAACTCATTTGCAGCTTCCCTCCAGAGCTCAATGCAAGGTATTGGCGGAGCTCACCAATAAATCGGAAAAGAATTGTTCCTACATTAAAGACACTGCCGAAATTGTGAGCATTCTCACTTTTGGAATTCTTTCTCCGATTGATATTCAAGTCATTGACCCGAACGGAAAGAAGGTTGGAAAGAATTTTGAAACTGGTGGAATTATCAATCAAATAGAAGGTGCCTATTATTCCGGATCGGGGACAGAAAATGAATTTTTGGTTATCCCTAATCCTGAAGATGGAGAATACAAAATTATTGCGGAAGGCACAGGAGACGGAGAATATGAAATCGACGCGACAAAAATCGTAGAGGATGCGAGTAGCGGCGAAGCTGGAGAATCAACACAAAAAATAATCGGAACAGCGGTTAAAGGCGAACAGGAAGAAAAAACTTTGACAATAACAAAAGAAGAAAAGACAGATGATAATATTGTTTCTTCAGTTGCCGGATTAGAAACAGTTTCTAATGACAATTTTGATAATGAAAATGATGATTCAGAAAATGACACAAAAAAAGAGGAAACAGATTCGAATTCCAATATTGAATCTTTTCTTGAAGATCAAACTTTGGAAAACAACAATGTTTTTGAAAATATCAGAGAAAATATCAATGAGGATGTTTTGGGGATAAAATATGATCCTCAAGATTTGCCCAAGCGCAACGAAGAAAACAAAAAATTTACCAATATAGTGACATTCGTATTTATATTAGTTGCTATTTTCTGTGTTATTTTTCTTGTATCTCGAAGTCGAGTTGATAAAAAGGTCTAATTTTGAGAGAATAAAGAAGTAAGTAATTATTTAATTTAAAAAATATGTTTATCGGAAGTGTACAAAGTGATATTAACATAAATATTTTTTTATTAATTATTGTTCTAATTTTTTCTATTTTTATATGGAGAAAAAAGAAAAATTTATTGTTAGGTTTTTTTCTGTTCTCTACAGTAAGTAATTTAATTTTATACACGGGAACTAGTTCACTCCTGTTTGATGTCTATAATCTTAAGTGGTTAGTGAAGTTCACTCTTTGGTATTGGCCGTGGATAAATCTTGGGTTGTTTGTTTTGCTGGTTTCAAATTATATTATAAACAAGAGAAAGAAAGTTTAACCTTATGAAAACATTTCCGGAAAGCAAATTGGCGCACAAATATTTGGATGGGCTTGTCGGTCTTGAGATTGGCGGGTCGATTCATAATCCTTTCGGTTTGAATACGAAAAATGTTGACTATTCTGCTTCTGACAAAACCACTTTCAAAAAAGAGGAATATGATATGCGTGGGGATTTTCTTCCGGTTGATGTCGTAGCTTTTGGAGACAACATTCCCGTTGCCGATGAATCGCAGGATTTTGTTGTGAGTTCTCATGTTTTGGAACATTTTCCTGATCCGATAAAAGCACTCAAGGAATGGTATCGGATAGTCAAAAAAGGTGGATATATCTTTATGATTGTTCCTCACAAGGAAAGAACTTTCGACAAAGATGAGAAAAGAACCACGCTCAATGAACTGCTCGAAAGGCACAATAATGCAAAGTACGACAAAGAGCCGTCGATGTCGGGACATTATTCTCATTGGATAACGGAGGATATTATTGAGCTGGTGAAAAATATTAATTTGGATTGGCAAGTGGTTGATTTTCAAGATGCCGATGACAAAGTGGGAAACGGTTTTACGGTAGTTATCAAAAAAATGAAGCCTGATTTGAAAATGCAAAAAACTATCGAACGAAAATTAGAAAAATTGAAAAGAAAAGGAAAAATTTCACGCATTGCAGGAAAAATAATCACAAAAAACCCGGCGAAATTGCTGGGAAATTCATGGCGGGAGTACAAGCGCAGCGGGACGAAAGGAATTGTCAAAAGGATGCTGCAATAGAAGAATAATGTGTCTATTTTATAAAAATAATAACTGTGGAAATAAATAAAATTAAAGCGAAAGACAGAAAGAAAATTATTTCCAAACTTAAACTTTTAAAATAATCCGGCTTGTACTGCGACATTCGATCGACAAGCTGGGAAAAATTTTGCCAAACAGATCCATTTCCATAGGCCGGTTTCAATCCCAGAGACCGGTTTTCTTGTTCTCCGGAATTCTTTTTATTTCCGGTATTTATATAGGAAGATCCTTCATAAGAATATGAAGAAATGTAGGCTTTTTTATCTTGTTCTTCTCCATTTGGAATATAGGTAAATTTCAGGCAATAGGTTTTTTCTTTTGAATCCGGAATATTTTCAAATCTGAATTTCTCATAATTGGGAGAACTCCATGAGAAAGCATCTATTTTCGAAGTATGGATAATTTTTTCGCAGGATTCATCGGCCACTTCCATAACGATTTTATCCCCGAAGTTCCCGGAAAATTTGCTGATGGAAATGTTCACTTGGCTAAAATTATTTTCCGCAGCGGTTATTTTCTGAATTATGGGAGAATCTGCGTACAGTTTTTCCTGCTGGCCGTCTCCTTCAAAAGAAATCGATTGGTCGGAAAATGACAAAAGACTGAAAAATTTCCAGAAGATAACTGTAAAAAATATGACGGACAAAATTATTAGAATGTAATTAAATTTAAAATATCTCATAAATAGTATCTGGGAATGATTATAATCAACATTGAATAAGTCCAAAGAATGATCATACTAAGCGCCAAAACTTTCAGGATGTTTTTCCAAATGGAATATTTTCTGGCCAACATTCCAATGCCGATTGCTACAAGCGCAAACTGCGCTCCGATTACGGGAAGAAAATATCTGCCGGGAGTTCCCAGCCCAATTTTTCCGCTCCGATTGTAATACGGCCAGTCGGCAAAGCGGATTGCAAACTCAAGCGCCAAAAAAATACCGATAAAAAATATCACAAATTTTCTTCGAGGAAGGAATTCGGGAATTTTTTTGGGAAAAACAAAATAGGCGACAATTCCCAGTATGCCGGCAATTTCGACATAATGGGCAACATCGACAATCCAAGAGGGAATTCTGGCGTCCAGCCAGCCGAAATTTCCCCAGTAGGAAAGTTCCGACCAGCTCCATCGATTTTTGGTTTCCGAAATATATTCCAATATTGATTGGGAAACGGAATTAAAATGGGAATTTTCACTAACCGAAAGAAGCGAATTAATGTAGCTAGAAGGTAAAACCACAATAACAATTATAATAGCAAGCAGGATGGCGATAATTGTTCCGATAGCAAAAAGATTGTTTCTTATCTTGAAACGTTTTTTTACAGAATAAACAGCCAGACAGCATATTGCCAGAGCCAAAACTATCCCGGGGGCTTTGGTAGCTATCCCCAAAATTGTCGATAAGATTAAAATTGAAACATTTTTCCAATCAGGGCCTTCTTTCAACGCCCAAACTGCTCCATATGCAAAGATCGAAAAGGCCAGAGTTAGAAGAACGTCGTAGTTTACAACGGCGGAAGTCTGGGAAAGCATCGGTTGAAAAGCAATTATAATTGAAAAAAGAAAAGATATCTTTTCGTCGAAAATTTTTCGGGCGGACAAAAATATGAAAAGAACAGACAAAAGTCCTAAAATAGCGGAAAAAATCCTTATGGCGAAAAATCTTGAGAAAATGTCTTGTTCGGAAAACATTTTTTCGATGCTGGAATTCAGAGAATAATAATTAATAAATTTGTTGCCGGTTGTGTATGGATTTTCTGCCAGCCTGTTCCAGTTGCTGTTTTTTATTTCATCCTCGGATTTTCCGTTCTGGGAATTGGTGAAATATTGGGTTTCAAATGAGTCGAAAGAGATTCTTTCTGCCTCAGTCATTGCGGAAGTGTTGTTTATTTCTTCGGAAAATTTTGAGCCGGAAGGCTTGTTATTGCTTTCTGAACTGCGAAATACGGGATTAGCGGATTGCTGGACTCTGGAATAGTGGATCGGTTCGTCCGGTCCTTGAAATATTGGAAAAACAGCCACCGTAAAAAGTTGCTTAACAAAAAAAATAGTCAGCAATAACAGCAATAGTTTGCTTTTTCTAAGCGAAAAAAGGATTTGTCTAAAAGTCATATGTTTAGTATACTATAGGGGTAATTATTTTAAAAGATTGTCAAATATATGCGAGTATTAATCACGGGATGTGCGGGCTTTATCGGCAGTAATTTTTCCCAGCAATTTCGAAAAAAATTTCCCAAAGCGGAAATTGTGGGGATTGATAATTTTGCAACGGGAAGAAGGGATGCGGTATCGAAGAGCATAGTTTTCTATGAAGGCTCGATGTGCGATGGAAAATTTTTGGACAAAATTTTTAAGAAGCACAAATTTGAATACGTTTTTCATTTTGCCTACATTCCAAGAGTCAGCTTTAGCGTGGAAAATCCAGCCAAGACTGTCCAAAATAATATCGGAGGAACGGCGATGATTCTGGAGAAATGCCGTGATTACAAAATCAAAAGAGTGATTTATTCTTCCTCTTCTTCGATTTATGGCGGGGCGAAAATTCTTCCGACCAAGGAAAAGGAAAATCCGGCTAATCCGAAATCGCCGTATGCGCTGGAAAAATATGCCGATGAGCTGATGTGCGAAATGTTCGGGGAACTGTATGGCTTGGACACAGTGTGCCTGCGCTATTTTAATGTTTTCGGTCCGGGGCAATACGGAGATTCTCCGTATTCAACTGTGGTTTCCGCTTGGCTGACGGGACTTTATCGGCCGGCAAAGAAAAAATTATTTCTGGAAGGAGACGGAAAGCAATCTCGCGATTTTTGTTATATTGATAACGTGGTGAATGCCAATATTCTGGCGATGCAAGCCAAAAAAAGATTTATGGGAGAAATTTTCAATATTGCCCACGGAGAAAGGACCAATCTTTTGGAGGTGAAAAAACTGATTGAAAAATATTCCGGAAAGAAAATTGAACTGGAAAAAAGAAAACCGAGGCTGGGCGATGTTCGTCATACCCACGCCGATGTTTTGAAAGCCAAAAAAGGATTCGGATACGAGCCGAAGATTAATTTTGAAGAAGGGCTCAAAAGGACGGTGGAGTGGTGGAAAACGCTGTAATTAATAGGTAGGTAAGATTTTTTAAGCATTTGACAATCGTCTATAATACGTCTATAATACGTCTATATAAGATAATCTGAATAAAGTATGTTTAATCCAAAATATACCATTTCCAATCTATTATTAGGCAATATTAAGAGAATAACTGAAATTATTGTCGATTTAAACAGTCGGAATTTTTCGGGGCTAGTTTTGGCGGAGCTTGAAAAAAGAGCTAGAGAGGTTTCAGCTTTTTCTTCAACGAGCATTGAAGGCAATCCATTGCCACTGACCGATGTCAAAAGAATTTTGAAAACTAGGCCGGAACATATTCGCGATAGCGAAAAAGAAGTTTTGAATTATAATAAGGCATTGGTTGAATTGAATGATTCAATTAAAAATAAAAAACGAGTTTTTGATTTGCCATTAATTTTGAAAATTCAGGAAACAATAACGCAAGGCTTGATTGAGAAATATCGCTCTGGAAAATTGAGACAAGAGCCGGTTTTTGTTAATAATCCAAAAACTCGCCAGACTGCTTATCTTCCTCCTGAACATAAGGAAGTATCAAAATTAATGCAAGAATTGCTTGATTATATCGAAAAAAACAAAAACACAGTTGATCCCTTGATTTTGGCTGGAATTTTTCACAAACAATTTGTCATCATCCATCCTTTTATTGATGGCAATGGAAGAACAGCTCGTTTGACAACTAAGGTGCTTTTAGCGAAGATGGGACTTAATACTTTCAATCTTTTCAGTTTTGAAAATTATTATAACAAAAATGTCAGTAAATATTTTCAAGAAGTTGGTTTGTTTGGAAATTATTATGAAATCAAAGATCAAATCGACTTCACTTCCTGGCTCGAGTATTTTACGGATGGAATTATTGATGAATTGCTTAGGGTGAGTAAAGAGATGAAACAAGAGGCTGTTCCTTTGGAAAAAGACCTGAGAGATCATCATAGAAAGATTATTAATTTCATAGAAGAGAATGAGTATATCAGTGATCGTGATTATGCAAAATTGACCGATAGAGCCAAACCGACAAGAAATCTTGATTTTAGGAAATTGATAGGATTGGGTATCATTGAGAAAATGGGCAGAGGAAAAGCGACTTATTATAAGTTGAAAAAATGATCGGTATGTATAATTGGATATATCTTTTTATGCATTCAATGCTAAAAAAGTAATATATTTGTGTGAGTAAAGGTCAAAATCAATAACGGCGGATAATTTTTATTAATATTCTTTTGGAATAATTTAAGGAACTTTTGACTGAATTTCAATGTGAATATCCGGACTAATTCTGAAACTTCCGGAATATTTGGATAGTTTTGAAAATTAATTTTGAAGGAGGGATGAAAAAGACGGTGGAATGGCGGAAGGGAATATAATTTGACAAGAGTGCATTTTTTAGTATAATAGAACTGATAGTAAGCTTAAAGCTAACTATCAGTAATAATATGGATAAAAAACCTGCAAAGGGTGAATATATTGAGACTATATTACGATCTCAAAAAACCATCTTTTCCACAAAAGATGTTGCTTTGTTATGGGGTGAAAAGGTAGGAAGCGCGGTTCGCGTAAGATTGAGTGATTACATTAAAAGAGGAAAATTAATCAGGGTTCGCCACGGTATTTATGCCAAAGATACTAATTATGATCGTCATGAATTGGCAACGCGGATTTATACCCCCGCGTATATCAGTTTTGAAACCATATTAACTCGAGCAGGAATTAATTTCCAATATTATGGAAACATCTTTGTGGCTTCCTATATTACCAGAGAGATTGAAATTGATGGACAAAAAATAAATTTTGTCAAAATGAAAGATTATGTTTTGAGTAGCACGAGCGGGATTGAGCAACAGGGCAATGTGGCTACCGCGACAAAAGAGCGCGCGTTTTTGGACAGAATATATGTTAGTAAGGATTATCATTTCGATCATTTGGATGTTTTGGATTGGGATAAAGTTTTTGAAATTTTGCCAATCTATAGCAATAAAAGAATGAACAAAAAAGTTCAGGAATATTTTGAACACTATGAAGAAAATAAATCAAATAACCAAGCAAAATGACCATCAATTATCCAAAACATAAAAATATCTTGTTGCAAATTTTGAAAGATATTTTTTCTGACACATCAATAGCTCCATTTTTGGGATTTAAGGGCGGTACGGCTGCTTTGATGTTTTACGGATTGGATCGCGATTCTGTTGATATTGATTTAGATTTGCTGGACGAAAGCAAGAAGCAGGAAGTGTTTGAAAAGATTCAAAAAATAGTTGCTGGTTATGGCAAGGTAATTGATTCAAGAATTAAGCGGTTTAATCTTATTACAGTTATTTCATATGATCAGAAATCTCAAAACATCAAAATCGAGGTAAACTGTCGTGATTTTGGATCAAAATACGAACCGGAAACACTTCTTGGCATCCCAATGCTAATAATGGTCAAGGAAGATATGTTTGCCAATAAGCTGATGGCAATGTATGAGCGAATTGGCAAGACTAGTCGGGATGTTTATGATGTGTATTTTTTTGCAAAAAATATTTGGCCGATAAATAAGAAATTAGTTGAAGATCGAGCTAAAGTTTCATATAAGGAAATTTTGACAAGATGCATTGAGTTGTTGGAGAAAATGGATAATCGTCATATTCTTGATGGCCTCGGTGAAATGCTTTCCGAACCAAAAAAAGACTGGGCTCGGGCAAAACTCCGGACGGATACGCTTTTTCTTCTGAAAATAATGAGGGAAAACGAAAAATAAAATGGATTGGCTACGAGTCGGAAGTTAATTTTGAAGAAGGATCAAAGAATACGGTGGAATGGTGGGAAATTATATCATAGATCATATATAGTTAAGTGTTAAAGAGTGTTTATTTGATAGAATGAATATATGTTTATTTTTGAAAAAACAAGCCGAAAAAAGCGATTTGAAACAGGCAGTGAAAGATGTGGAAAGATTTCTTTTCTATCCCGAGCAGGCAAAATGGATTCTGAAACTTCCGGAATATTTGGATAGTTTTGAAAATTAATTTCGAAAATCAAAAAATTTATATGAAATTGAAAGAATCTGAAAAAATTGAATTGAAATCATCTTTTTCCGAGTGGAAAGAAGCGATAATTGCTCTTTGCGCCTTTGCTAATAAAAAAGGCGGTAAGGTTATCGTTGGAATGAAAGATGATGGTACTACGAATGAAATTCAGGTTGGAAAAAATACGATTGAAGAGTGTGAAAAAAATGGGAACAAGCTGCCTGATTTTTCAGAAAAAACGGGCGCTTTTGTTGTTTCTTTCAAAAAAAGAGAAACAAAAGACCTAGAAAAAGACCTAGAAAACTTGGGGCTCTCAGAAAACCAGAAAAAGATACTCTCTGAAATAAATAAAAATAAAGCCATCACACAAAGAGAATTAAGTCTAAAGATAGGTATTAATGAAAAAAATGTAAGAAATAATATAACTGAACTTAAGGAAAAAGAATTGCTCGAAAGAGTCGGTTCCGACAAGGGCGGATACTGGAAAATAATAAAGAAATAAGCTACAATAGTTCGGTACAGGTATAATCTTTTAGAATTTGGAATTTAAAATTATTTAATATGCTGGCAAATAAAAATATCAAATTTTGAAGTTTCCGGAATATCTGGAGAGTTTTGAGGAATAGTCGTATAGAAATAATTTTATAAAACTTAAGTGCTTATGGTGCGGAGCGGTATTGGGAGTATTATAAAAGTATGCTCTATTTGAAAATTGGACTGGATTGAAATAGTATGAAATTAAAGTTATGATATAAAATATGTTGTACGAGCTGAATAAAAAATGATTCTGCAAGTTAAAAATAATAGAAAACAGACAATGCCTACAAAAAAATTGCTTAAATTAAATATTTACATATTTCTGTTCTATTTTCTTGCTTATTTTGTGAGTTCGAAAGTTGATTTGGGATTATTTTCTAGTTTCAGGATCGTTACGGGACTGACAGTTTTTTTTGTTGCAGGAATCAATATGGCTTTAGTTCTTGAAAAAATTTCCAGATTTTATTTAGATCTCTGGGAGCTTCTGACTGTCGGGATATTCGCTTCATTGTTTTTTATGCCTCCAATAGTTTTTGTTTTTTACAGCATAAGTGGATTTATTTCGGAAATATCTATTATTTTATTGTATTTAGTGACTTCTACGGTTTCGTTATTGTTTGTATGTATTTTAGAAAAAAATGGATCTAATAAAAAAAGCTAAGAAAATAATTTTTCATCCTTTGTTTATTGCTGAGATAGTAATTTTATCTCTTCATGCTTTTAATATTACCAAATATGATTTTATAGCTGACAAAGACAGTTATGGATGGATTCTCAAATATTCCAATGCCCAGCCTGACTCACTGTATTTCTATCGGCAATTATTTTCTTCCCTTATCTCATCCCTTCATTATTTGACGGATCTTGATATGTATGGTTTGTTCAAATATATCTTTCCGATTTTTTCCATGACTGCTCTTTTCCCTTTGTGGCTGGTCGCGAGAAAACTTACCGAAAAAAAATTCCAGACCCTCGTTCTTTTGTCGGCAGCGGTATCACCAACTGTAATTATCCAATTTGAAGGAACTAGACCGCAAGTTATGGCGATGTTGTATTTATATTTTATGCTTGGACTTTCGGCGATGGCATCTAGCAAGAGAAACTATAACTGGCTTTATGGGTTTTTTATACCCATAACAGCCGTAAGTTCCCTTTTTCACAAAATTTTTGTGCTTTTTCTAGCTTTGTGGGTTATCGCGGCGGCCTATACATACAGAAAAATTATTTTTAGAAATAAACTTAGAATTGTCATAGTGTTTTTGCTTTTATATCCATGGTTGGATAAATTGCAAATTAAATCAATGACATTCTCTATCTCTAGGGCTATTTTAGAAATATTTCATAAAATATTTTTGCAATTTTCAATTAATCTTAGATTTCCAGCCCATTACATTAATGTTGACGGCAATCAAATGGGGTGGGTGAGTTTGTTGGGAGTTTTGAAATTCTATGCTTTCTATGCGGGACCGTTTTTGGGAATTCTAATTTTGCTATGCCTATATTTGTTTTTTGTTTCAAAGAACAAAAGAGCCTTCTTTGAAAATAATTTGAGCAACGTGTACTTTTTGCCGATATATTTGTTCATTGCTTTTTTCTTGTTTATCGCCGAATTTCTTCCAAGATTTGGGAACATTGCCTATTTGCCGGACAGAGCATGGATATTTTTAGGTATTATGCTAGCATTCCTGTTATTCGAGTTGCTTTATATGGTCGAAAAGAACAGTTCACCGTTTAAAAAAAATATTATATTTGTAACTTTTATTTTTGGATTTTTAATTTCCGCATTCGGCGCAACATATGTAAACAATAGCTTTAAGTATATAGTTCCTCGGTATGAAATGGATTCTTTCGAATGGATAAAAAACAACTTGGAACCAAATAGGGTTATTTTCTACTATGGATGGCGAAGTGTTTTACAATATCATTCGAATACTCCGGTTATTAATATTAAAAAAGATTTATTAAGTCAAAGAGATCTTTCTTCATTAGTTAAAATCATTAATCTCAAAGAAACAGTATCGGTGAGTGATGATGATTTGAAAAAAGAGATTTTAGATATTGGATTAAACTTTACGAAACTTCAAGATATGTTCGAAAATAATTTTGACCGCATGAAATTGCTTGATAGCGTTAAGCAAATGAGAAGCAAATCGGGGAAGCTTCTTTCCGATTTAAGTGTTAATCCGAATTTGTCAAATAAAAACACCGCTTATATTTATTATGCAAAAAATGATGAAAAAAATCCCTATCTTGAAAGAATAGGCACTTCGGGATATTCAGAGAGCATTCCTTTGGACAGTTTTTCAGTTTTAGATGATAATCCAAAATATTTTCAGAAAGTTTATGACACCAGCAATGTCAAGATATGGAAGTGTATGGTTAATGGAAACTAAATGATGAAAAAGAAAATTTTGCATTTAATTACTGGGTTGGAATTAGGCGGGGGAGCGGAAAATATGCTCCTTCAGCTTTTGCCTGAGATGCAGGAAGAATTAGATAATAGAATTTGCGTGATAAAGGGAAGGGGGGAGATAGGGAAAAAGTTGGAGAATTTGGGCATTCCTGTTTATTATTTGGATTTAAAAAGCATTTTTGATTTTGGGATGATTTTCCGGTATAATAAAGTGCTAAAGGATTTTAATCCTGATGTACAGGTGAATTATCTAATTCATGCCGATATATTCGGAAGGATATTCGGGAAAATATTCGGAGTCAAAAAAATTGTTCCTTATATCCGCAATATCCATAAGGGTAAAAAATTTCTGCTGTTTTTGGATAAGATCACTTTGTTTCTGGCTGATTTTGTACTGACAAATTCCGAAGCTTCAAGAAAATATTATATCGAGAAGATGGGATTTAAGAAAGAAAAGACTATGTGCATTCCCAATGGCATTAATCTCTCCCGATTTGAAAATTTAAATGTAGATGTAGCTGAGAAGAAGAAAGAAATCGGAATTCCGGAAAATAGCTTGGTTATCGGATGCGTAGCAAGGATGGAAAAGCAAAAGGATATTCCAACGCTAGCCAAGGCATTCAAGCTGGTGAAAGAAAAGCATGGTAATGCGGTCTTGCTGCTTGTCGGACACGGGAGCGAAAAAGAAAATATTAAGAATTTCGCAAAAGAGATTGGGATAGAAAAAGAAGTTTTTTTTCTGGAAAAAAGAACTGATGTTCCTGAATTGCTCCAGATTATGGATATTTTTGTCTTGCCGTCATTGAATGAAGGCATGAGCAACGCGCTCTTGGAAGCCATGGCATCGAAAAAGCTTATAATCACAAGCGATATTGAAGAAAATAAAGAACTAATTGAAAATGAGAAAGAAGGACTTAATTTTGAAGCAGGAAACCTAGTAGATTTAGCAGAAAAAATCAATGGTTGCATGAATAATTTGAATGAAGCAAATAATTTCAAAAATGATGCTTTTCGAAAAGTGATCAACAAATACGATTTGCATATAATAAAAGAAAATTATAAAATTTTTTTGTTAAACCAATGAGATATTTTTTATCAAAATATATAGCTCCAATTCTTTGGAAATACGGAAAGGGTAGCAATCGCTATGAGATTTATGAGTATCTGAAAAAACAACAGGGGAAGTCTTTGGAAGAAAATATCGCAATTCAAAAAAAGAAACTTTACGAGATTCTGGATTATTCAATTAAAAATATTCCATATTACAGAAAGATTGCTAGAGAAAATAATATAACTGTTGCTCCAAATACTATTTTCGAAGATATCAAAAAATTTCCGATTCTTACCAAAAAAATAATTAGGAAAGAACTCAATAATTTAATCAATAAAAAAATTACTGCTGTAAAAAACACTTCTGGAGGAAGTACCGGCGAACCAGTTGTTTTTTTTCAGGATAAAGTCAAAAACGATTGGAGCGCAGCAACTAAAATGTTCTGGAATGAATGGGCGGGATGGAAGCCAGGAGATTTAGTAATAAGTTTATGGGGTTCAGAGAAGGATATTCTAAAAGCCAGAGAAGGACTGAGTGGATTTTTAATGCGTAATTTTATAAACAGTATTAATTTAAATGCTTTTCGGATGACCAAGGAAGACATGCTTAGATTTGTAGAAATAATTAACAAAGAAAAACCCTCCATAGTTGTTGCTTATGCGGAATCAATATATGAATTTTCAAGATTTATTGAAAAGGAAAAAATAAAAATTCATACTCCGCAGTCAATAATATCTTCAGCAGGCACTCTTTTTCCTGAATTTAGAAAAACGATTGAAAGGGTATTTCGGTGTCATGTTTTTAATAAATATGGATCACGGGAGGTAGGAGATATTGCTTGCGAATGTGAAAAACATGAAGGCTTACATCTCAATATTTTTTCACATTATTTAGAGATACTAGATGATAAATTAAACAATTCTTTGCCTAGAAAAGCTGGAGATATTTATATTACTACTTTATGTAATAAAGCTATGCCACTAATACGATATGCCATCGGGGATATCGGTATTCCAGATTTCAAAAATCCAAGTTGTCAGAGAGGATTTCCGGTTATCGAGAGTATCAAGGGAAGAAGTGTTAATTTATTTGAAACCAGAGAGGGAACTCTAATAGGTGGAGAATATTTCACTCATTTATTTTATTTTAGAAAATGGGTAAATAAATTTCAAGTAATACAAAAGAATTATGAAGCAATAGAAATAAATGTAGTTCTTGAAAAAAAAGAGAATTTGGATGAAATTAATGAAATAGAAAAAAACATCAAATTAGTTATGGGAAAAGAATGTAAAATTGTTTGGAAATTTGTATCGGACATATCGCCTACAAAAAGTGGTAAATTCTTATATACAATTTCTGAATTAAATAATTAGTTTTTCCCAGAAGGTAAACCGCTAGTTCTACTAGTGAGACTCGAAAAGGTTTTACCGTTGCCGCAACCACAAGAAAAAAGGCACAATAATGTATAATGAACTTGGCTTGATAAAGAGTCTTCGTTCACTAACAATATTGTGCCTAATCTCTATCAAAGTTTATCTCACTCAAAATGGAATTGCAAATATCATATAATATTTATACCCAAGAAAAGAAAAAGTGTAATCTATGGTAAAATCAGGACAGAACTGGCAAAAATCCTCCACGAACTGGCAGAGCAGAAAGAAAGCAAAATCACCGAAGGAAATCTCACCAAAGACCACGTCCACATGTGTATTGAAATCCTGCCCAAATATGCCGTAGCCTCAGTTATCGGATTCATGAAAGGGAAAAGCGCTATTGCAGTCGCAAGGATGGGAGAAAAAGACAGAAATTACACCGGAGCGCATTTCTGGGCAAGAGGATATGCAGTTTTAACCATCGGATTCGACGAAGAGATAATCAAAAATATATCAGAGAACAGCAAGAAGAAGACGATAAATATTAACAAAAGCTAATTAATTAACACCTAAGCGTGAGATGAAGGCTGATCGCCTTTGAGGCGACCCTATTCATCAAGCCACCGCCTTTGGCGGGGGGGGGGGGGGGGGGGGGGTGTTCTGATTTAAAAATGAATAAAATTTTAAAAAATGATGAATATGAAAATGGAGATCCGTATAAAGTAAAAAACAACATCGAATCAGAATTCCAAAAAAGAAGAATTTATTTTACAAAGAAGCTTTGCTTAAAGGCAAAAAAATTATTAAATACTAAAGAACCAAAGATTTTAGATGTTGGATGCGGAGAAGGCTATATTACGTATGAAATAAAAAACTTGTTTGAAAAAGCGGATGTTTTTGGTATAGATAAATCGGGGATAGCTATCAATAAAGCAAGAAGTATTTTTAAAGAAATAAGTTTTATTTCATGTGACGCGATGAATATACCCATGCAAAATGAATATTTCGATATAGTTATATGCAATAACATAATAGAACACGTTGATAATCCCGATGGATTGCTTAATGAAGTAAGCAGAAAAATGAAAAAGGGGGGGTATATAATAATTTCTACTCCAAGTATTTATAGAATAGAGAATGTAATTAAATTGTTTTTTTTCGGGAAGACTGACTTAATGTCAGAATTGCATTTTGAAGAGTATTCTCCATGGAGAATATTTGAATTGTTAAAAGATTGTGGTTATGATGTAGTTTATTTTATGAGCAAACCACTTGAATATAGAACATGGAACTTAAAGAAAATAGCAATACATAAGATTCTAAAGCCCATATTGTACTTCTGCTTTTACCCTTTTAACAAAATGAAATATGGTCTCGAAAGTACCGTTTTTTACCTTGCAAAGAAAAATAATAAATAATCTAAATTGTTCAATAAGTTAATTTTTTTAAGCAATTCTTGAATGAAAAAATTGATAAAAAAATATAAGATTAAAGAAGATTTGAAACTATTTGAAGCAGAAAATAATTCATCTAAAATTTATCAAATACATAAAGGTTATTATGCCGACAGCTTCATGCTGTCAACTGGAAAGGGTGATTATTTTTTTAAAAAATTCGATAGTAAAAGATTAGCAAAAGAAGAAATAGAATCTTATAATGATCTCGTGAAAATAAAATCTGACGTGGTTATTGTTCCCAATGTAAAGACGATTTCTCAAAAAGTAATTTGTATGGATTATTATAATGGTATTGGTTTTTACCATTATTTAATTAAATCTATATTTTGGGGAAAAATGGGGAATATAGAAAAAAAATTTGTTGGAATAGGAAATTTTTTGGCGAATTTTCATAATGAAAATTTTATTAGATATAGCAAAGAAAACATTCCTATTTCCAAAATTCATGGCGATTTAAATGAAAAAAATTTAATTTTTTTGGATAACGAAAAAGTGGTAATACTCGATCCAATGCCTAGGAAGGAATTAATTTATGAGGATATTCTAAGATTTATAAAAAATATTTATCCAACTAATCTAATTTATGAGATGCTATTATTTAGACAGCGAAAATTAATAACTAGATATTTTTTAGATGGATATATGCAGAATTCAAAATTTGAAATTAAAGAAGATCTACTGAATAAGATTTTCATTGAATTATTGAAAAAAGGAAAACCCTATATGTCCAGTAGCTTTATTTATAGATTAAAAAAATTTATAATAAATTTATACTTAAATTATTTAATTAAAAAATTCGAAAATGGAAAATTACAAATCAAATTATACTAAGAGCTATCAAAATAATTCAAAAAGAGGAAAGGGATATGATAAAAAAATAGAAAATAAATTCGAATTGTTTATTTGGGAGTTAGAAAAATATTTTCTAAAGCGAATTGTTTCTGGAAATTTTAGAAATCTCGGAAAAGTTAGTTATATGGATTTTGCTTGTGGGACAGGAAGAATAATAGAATACTTAAATAAAGAGTTTAATTTTAAAGAGATTATTGGCATAGACACTTCATTTGCTATGTTGGAAGAAGCTAAAAAGAAAACTAATGCTGATTTTTTATGCGGAAATATAGTGGAAAATAAAAATCTTCTAGATGGAAAAAAATTCGATTTGATAACTTCCTTCAGACTATTTCTTAATATGGAGAAAGAAAATAAGGGCATAATTCTTGCAGAATTGTGTAAATGTTTAAAAGACGATGGATATTTGATTATCAATAATCATATAAATAGATTTTCATTGCTTGGCATTCAATTTTGGATTAGAAAAAATTTACTGAAAGAAAAAGGAAAAATCATAAATACCGCGACGGAAAAAGAGTTTCGAAAACTGCTTGATGAATCGGGATTTGAAATTATCAAGATTGAAAAGTTTACTGTTTTTCCCGGAAGAAAAAAAATTATTTTACTTCCTGAAAAAATATTATTTAAGTCAGAACTGTTTCTGTCGAAAATTCCTTTGATAAGAAATTTAGGGCTTAACCAGATATACATATGTCGAAAAAAATAAAAGTATCTCTTTATACGATTGCCGACTTAGGAGAACTGAAAAATCTCAAATCTGATTATGCCAGAGCCATTTTTGAAAGCTTGAAAGATAACATTTCTAATGTGTATTGTCGTGATTATAAAGGAAATGATCCGAGATTTAAAAAGATTGTTTTAGGAGGAAAAATAATTTTTCAAATAATTTATTTATTTAAAAAATTTTTCCACATCAGAGTCGACATTTATTCAGTTCTTGATTTTTTCGCTTATTTTAAAAAAGATGATGCTAATATAATTATATTCCATCCATATTCATTCAGGAGAACCTGTCAAAAATTTAACCGAATGGGGAAAATTACGATAAATATTGGAACCAGTGCTACTGGAAGAATGATTTCTGATATGAATAAACAGGAATTTTTGAAATACGGATTTAATTTTCCCCAAGAGTACAAAGCAGATCATTTGGAAAAATCGCTTGTCAGCTCTAAATATATTATTTCCCAATCCGAATATTGCAAATCAACATATGTGAAAGCAGGTTTTAAACCAGAAAATATTTTTGTTTTAACCGGAGGCATAGATACGAAAAAATTCAAACCCGGGGAAAAAACAGATAACGTATTTAGAGTTTTGGCGATGGCCAATTGCGGACTTCTCAAAGGATTTCAATATTTGCTTGAGGCATGGTCCAAAATGGATTTAAAAAGAAGCGAGTTGGTTCTGCTTGGAAACCCCAGTAAAGAAATGCAAGTTATTTTCAACAGATATAAAAGTTTTAAAAATATCAAGTTTATAAAACATTCCGATCCAATTGATTTCTATCATCAATCCTCCGTTCTTGTCCATCCATCCTTAAGTGAGGGATCCTCGAGAGTAATAAAAGAAGCAATGGCTTGCGGATTGTCAGTTATTTGTACAGAAAACTCCGGATCAATTATAAGAAACGGAATAGACGGTTTTATAATTCCAATTAGGAATACAGAAGCTATAAAAGAAAAGATATTATTTTTTTATAACAATCAGAATAAAATATTAGAAATAGGGAAAGAGGCTCGAAAAAATATCGAGAAAAATGGAACGTGGGATAATTTTTCGGGGAAAATGAGTGAAATTGTAAGTGAAATAATCAATAAAAATTTGCGCAAATGAAAAGAATTGAACTATTGAAGCCTTATATCAAGGGCAAAAAAGTACTGGATGTTGGGTTTGTCCAGCACAATTGGGAAAAATCAATATCCAATCCGAATTGGTTGCACGATAAAATAAGAAATGAAGCCAAGGAAACGATTGGAATTGATTGCCTAGAAGATGATGTTAATATGTTAAAATCAAAAGGTTACAACGCAATCTGCGCGGATGCGGAAGAGTTTAATTTAAATGATAAATTCGATATAATAATAGCGGGAGAATTGATCGAACATTTATCTAATCCGGGGAAATTTTTATGTTCCGCGAGAAAGCATTTGAAAAAAGAAGGTAAATTGATTATAACGACGCCCAATGTTTTTGCATTTGGAAATATAGCAAGAATCATGAAACTTTTATTTAATATTGAAAATATTGATAATCCTGAACATGTGAATTGGTATAGCAAACAAAATTTGTTCAATCTGGCAGAAAGACACGGCTTTAAAGTTTTGGAGTATAAAACATTTTACCCCGATCGTTATAATCCTATTTTTGAAAAACTCCCACTTAGGGAAACAAAATCCAAAATTTTTGCTAGCCTTTCTTTGAAATAATTTTTTATATTATTATTATGAAATTAATGCTTAGAGATGACGATTTGTCATATTTTACGAAGGTAAGTCAAATTGAATTTGCATATGGAGATATTTGGGATAGAATACCGATTAACTTTGCGGTAATTCCTAATGTTGGATTAGTTAGTGGAGCTATCCCTATGCAATTATGTATGGAAAATAAAAATGAAAATTATCCCATCGCAATGAACAAGGAGTTGGTTTATTTTTTGAAAACGAAAATAAAAGAAGGAAAAGTCAAAATTTACCAGCACGGGCTTACTCATAAGAATTATGATGGAAAATTTGAAATGGAGAGAAGGGATCTAGGCATACTAGCCCGAGAGCTTGCGGAAGGGAAGAAACTATTAGAAAAAGCGTTTAATATTGAAATTGATACCATAGTAGCTCCTCATGATAGATTTTCAAGAGAGGCAATATCAGCAGCAGAAAAAGTCGGATACAAATACATAAGCAGGGGAATGGGGCCACTTCCAAGAGAAATTCAATTCAATCGAATATATCTTAAATCTTTTCTTAAAATTTATAAGAATTATTTTAGAAACAGAAACTTGTGTTATCCTAAAATTTTGGATTTTGGAAAGCACAAGGAAATATTCAATTACAGGATCCAGTGTATAACAAAAAAAAATATAGAAGATATCATTAAAAATTCTAACTTGGACGATGGAGTTTTGGCGATTACGGTTCATTATCGCTCAATAAATTTGCATCAGAAGGAAATGATAAATTTTATAGTAGGGAGAATAAATAATTCATTTTAGAACAGGTAATAATATTAAAAATACCCCCGTTATCATTTAGTTCATAATTGTTTTTTCTTTACTAATGATAAAATTGTCCAAATATCTTCTTTGGTTATTGCTTTAGTCAGGTAAGATGCTAAAAAATAAATGATGGTTGTTCCAAATCCAAATAATAAAAGCATTGCAAGGCCGTTTTTGAAAATAAAACTTTTAGTTAGCAAAACTAATGCATAAGTGATAAATGCCGAGACTATAAATTTAAAATAAGCACTATTATTTACGGAGATTGCGCTTATTTTTTTTGCTTCGACAAAAGTGATCAAACTTCTTAGTGCCATAGAAAAGGCAGATGCCAGAGCGGCTCCAGCAATGCCTAAATATTTAATTAAAACTATATTCAAGAATATATTGAGTATGGCAACGAAAGTGTTCACTTTAAAAATGAATCCGGTTTTTTTATGCAATATCAATATAGACTCATTTGGTCCCGTGGCTAGAAAAAACATTAATCCCGAGCTTATTATTATCAATGGGAGATATCCGGAGGAATAACTATTTCCGTAGAATAAAGTCAGGAAATCTTTTCCGAAAATTAGAATGAAAATAAACAAGGGGAATGCGAGTCCGAAAGCCCAAGTAGATACTTTTTTAAAAAGAAAATTAAGCTCGTCGTTTTTATCCAAAGCATATTTTTCGGAAAAAATAGGGTTAAGTATGGACATGAAAATATTTTGGAAAAATCCCAAAACATCGCCAATGGAATAGGCTATTGCATAAATACCCAAGAAAGATACTGCCAGCATTTTACCGATAACTATGTTGTCACTCCATTTTATAAAATAATTGAAAAAACCGCTTAAAAACAATGGCAGAGAAAATAATATCCACTCTTTGTGCAGAGTTGTTTCATTTTGCGCTAAAGGTAATTTTATTTTTTTGTAAATAAAAAGTTCGAATATCAACGATATTAATGTTGAAAATAATAATGTAATAAATATATATAATAGTGAAAGATTGAAGAATGAAATTAATCCCAATCCGCAAAATAATATAAATTTTTCTATGATAGCTTCACTAAAGCTTTTGTAGAATATTTTTTTTCTTGATGTTATAATCTGTCTGGCTGTGTTGCTTAGAACTTTTAATGGAATTGCTAAACTTATTATTTTTATGAACAATGCAAAGTCGGATGAGCGATTAAAAAAACTGGCAATGAAATCTGAACTCAAGAATGCTATGCTTCCGACAATTATGGAAGCTATAAGAGGAAATTTAAACACGAAACTGACATATCCATGCAAAAGCGAGAATTCTTTTTTCTTCAGATAATAGGGTATAAATCGCGCTATTCCAGTTAGAATTCCTAAGGAAGAAATTAAAACAAACACAAGAAAAAGGGTATTTCCTAATTCAAAAACCCCATATTTTTCCGGTCCGAGGTATCTTGCTGCTAATAATTTGAAAATGAAAATTAATAAATAACCAGCCAGTCCGAATACAAAAGACACACTGGCTCCTTGAGCAATTTCATTTATAGATTCTTTTAAATCTTCATCTTCCATTTCGGTTATTTTTTCCGCCATATTTCTCCGCTATAAAAAATACTCCGCTGATTTTTAGATCTTCTTCGGAGACACTCTTAAACTTATCTGCTAAAGATTTTCTGGCGATCTTTGAAGGAGTTTTTATTTTTTTTATGCAAATGGAATTAAAATTATTTTTCTCCAATAATTTTATATGTTCGGAACAGGGGAGCCTGTTAAGTAGCCATTGTCTCTTGCCCCTGATAACTTTCCAAGCTGGATCGGAATAAGTCCAGTGGCCGTTCCATTCTTCGGAAGTGCCGTGGCATTTAAGGTCTATCTGATGAGAAATAAAGCCACCCAGTTTTAGCCATTCATACATAATCTGGTAAGTATTTTCAATGTCATCCACGTGTTCCAGCGTTGCTTGAGAAAAAATCATATCAACGGAATTTTTCTTGATGATTGACGAATCATTCCATGGAACCTGATAGACAATCATACCTTTTTCCTTTTCGGGATTTTTTATCGATTCACGAATGAGATCCAACCTTTCTTCCTTTAAGCTGTTTTTTAATAACTCCTCATTCAATATCTCATCTGGAAAGGAATAATTTTCAAGGTACGGTTTTACTAGCGGAAATTCTTTATCATTGGGGATGGATTTTTTTAATCTGAAAAGTTCGATTAATTCATCCAATATCTCCAGATTTTTTTCAATGTCGGCATATTTTACTACGTCAAAGGCGTAATATTTTTCCCCTCCCGAGAGTAGAGCTGCCAGCCCCATGCCCAGAGAATCTCCCGGTCCCAGCTCGGCGATAACTTTCGGCATCTCGGAAAAAACGCCACTTTCTTTTGCCATAACAAGATGCCTTAGCCAGACCGAATAACAATATCTGGCAGAATTTGTTCCGCCGGTTCTGGTGAATACAGGAGCATCGAAACCGGGCAAATAGGAAACCAATCCTCTTAAAAGTTCTACGAGTGGTGAAATTTTGTTTTTAATATTCATTTTAACTTATTAAAAATTTTATTGTAGGTTTCAATTGACGGCATCCAGTTGAATTTATTTTTTACTGAAACTTTACCATTGTCAGGGATAAACATTTTTAAATTTATATTATTGATCAATTTTAACAAATTTTTTGTAATGTCGACAGAATTTGCGGTTTCTATTAAAATTCCATTTTTATCATTTTCGATCACTTCATCCGCTCCTTCATTCGGAGTAGCAATGACTGCGCATCCGCAATACATTGCTTCAAGCAGGGAAGTAGACAAGCCTCCGCCCGGATACGCTGAATGGAGATAAATGTCAGTAATTTTTAGAATAGCAATAGCTTTTTCTCTGGGCAGGTTGCCTAACATTTCTATTGTTTTTTCATTTTCGGAAATTTTTTTCAAATAGGAGAAATCTTCTCCATCTCCGATTATCAAAAAAACAATTTTTTTCTTTATTTCTTCGGGGAGTGATTTTATCGCTTCGATGCTGTTTTTTACGCCTTTCCATTTGTATAATCTTCCAACAAAAGAAATTATTATTTTTCCCTCATATTTATTTTTTGTTTCAATGTCGGGAATTATATTGTCTATTTCTCCCAGATCAAGCCCGCGATAAATAACAGGCGATTCGCGCTTGTCAAATTTATAAACAAACTTTTTAACTGCTCTGGAAATTGAAATATTAATATCAGAATTTTTGAATATGAGTCTTCCGAATGTATAATCATAGAATCTTGCAAGCAGTGTTTTCAGATTACTCGACAGTTCTACAAAATCGGATCCGTGTTCGATGTGGATCCATTTTGTTTTTTTTGTTTTTGAATATATCAGCGCCAACAGGGAAGTGTTGAAAAATCTGGTTCTGGAAATAACAATGTCATATTTTTCTTTTTTTATCTCTTTTTTTAAATCCCGATATTTTTTTGTCCAGAATTTCGGCAGGGGATAGTTTGAAATTATTTCAAAAGCTGGAAACCTCATGATCTTTACATTGCCATATCTTATTTCATTCTCAGGTGCGTTTTTCGGTAATCTGGGCGTAAAAACAGTTATATCTATCCCTCTCTGAGATAGATATTTGTTGAACTCATCGGCGTGAGTTTCAAGGCCTCCAATGTGCGGAGAATAATATGGGCAAAAAATAATAATTTTCATTTGTCTTTCATTCCTCTTAGCGCGTCTTTTCTGGTAACCTCCGAAAGCTGTTGCTCTAGGCGCTCAATAGCCGAGAGCAGTTTGAATATCATCAGAAAAACCAGCAGAAATCCGGTCAAAACTACCGCATTCATATTATCTATGATCCCGAGAGTTTTGGCCAAGAGATGAATAAGCTTGGGGAAAATGGTAACAATTGCCATTCCGCCCCAAACAATTATTCGAATCGATAGTTTGTAGATTGTCTGTCCGCTTTTACCGCTGATAAAGTTTTTGACTCCCTGAAAAATCATAAAAGCGGAGATTGCAAAAATGATGATTTGATAAAGTTGTAATTTCATAGTGGCGTTTATAATGATCTAATTCATTAGCCTCCAAATCATTTTGTATAACGTTTTGAATCCGTTTATAATTCCTTGGCCGTGTTCCTTTCCCATAGAATATTCAGTATATCTGACAGTGATTGGGATCTCCGTGAAGCTGAGTTTTCGCAAATAAATTTCTCGGATTACCTCGCTGTCATATTCATACCGATCATATCTTGTGTTGATTGAATCTGCGGATTTTCGCGAATAAACGCGAAAACCCGACTGACTGTCGGTTACCCAGATGCCAAACAAGTACCAAGTTACCAGATTTGCGATCCAATTATGCAATCTCTTGTACAAGGGCATACCCTCGGGATTTTTAAGTCTTGTGCCCAAAACAACGTCGAATTCATTTTTGATTATCGGTTCTACGAGTTTTTTGATGTCTTTGGGGTCATGCTGTCCATCTCCATCCATTGTAACAATAATATCAGCTCCAAGCAATTTTGCCGCTTCAATGCCGGTTTTGGTAGCCGCTCCTTTTCCTCGATTGATTTTGTGTCTCAGGGCAGTAATCCCTTTTATTTCTTTGGCTTTTGAATAGGTATTATCCTTGCTTCCATCGTCAACGATGATAATATTTTCATATCCTTCTTCTTTTATTTCTCTTATAACATCCTGAATCACAGTTCCTTCATTAAAAGCGGGAATAACGATAAAAATTTTCATAATATGATGCTAATATGCTAATTGATGCGAATGCCGCGAATTATTTCATGCTAATATATCTTAATACTCTTTGCATTCTGAATTTAATATTCTTTTTGGTTTTAGATATTTATCCCTGAAATTTACTAAAATTCCAAGTTTCAAATTATATGCAGAAAGGTATCTTCTTAATTGGTAGTAATTTTCTTTAGTAGTGAAATTGGAGCATTTCAATTCTAATATTATTTTGTTTTCTATGATAAAATCAACCTTATTTCTGTTTATCTTTTCTCCCTCAAACGACACTGGCAATGTTTTTTCTCTCGCATAGCTAATTTTGTTTTCTTTTAATTTTTCTTCTATAGAATCTCCATATTGCTTTTCATTGCAATATCTGCCTAATTCATTTTGGACTTTGAATAATATGCCGAATATTTCATAAGACAAATCAGAGTAAATTAATTCATCTCTCCTCATAATTTATTCGCAATTAGCAGATTAGCATAAGATTTGCATATTAGCATCACTGATTTTCCAGCAAATCTTCTGTCACTCGGTTTTTACAGGCGGATTTTATTTTTGCATCAGCTATTGAATTGCAAATTTTCAGATCGGTTTTTGCAACTGCTTGATTTTTGAAGCAGTAATCCTTATCTGTTCCGGTTTTGCTTTCGCAATTATCACTGTCCTTGGTCGAAGAAATGTCGCAGATGTCTTGACAATATCTTAAACTGCTTTCATTCTCTTGGAAATTTAAACATTCATTGTCGCAATCTTTGGCTGTAATGTTAACAGCATCTCCTGATTCGTCAATTTCATCCTTAACTTCGTTGCTTGAAGCTGAGTTTTCTTCGTTTTCAACATCACTGGTGTTGTTTTTTTCATCTTCTGATTCATTTCCATTATTCATGATTGTATTTTCATTTGATCCCTGTTCTTCATTCTTAATTGAACTTTCGTTTTTAAAATAGCGATTTTTAACAATCGGATAGGCGAAATAGGCCAGCAATCCCAGGGCGATTATGAATAATATCAGAATAATCTTTTTAAACATCTTGAAAATTTTATAATTTTTATAAATTACGCGTTTGGTTGTCATTCCTGGCTTGACCAGGAATCTACATTATCGAATTACGCCAGTATGATATTTACACGTTAAACTCTCAATTATCGTTTGCGTAGATTCCTGCTTTCGCAGGATGACATAATTATTATTTAAAATGCGTAAGTCCCAATCTTATAACTCCGTTAATACATTTTCGCAAGCGATACTTTGGTGTAATAATATTTGAGTATCCAGTCATATTTCTTTTTGTATTTGCTTCCGGCCAGTTTTAGTGATCCGTTGGCAATCAGTCCGACCATATGATTTCCGGCCGCTTCCAGCTTTTTGGTACTAAGCGATGGATGTTTTCCGTACGGATCCTTTACTGATTTACACCATGGGTAATCATCCGATCCCCAGCGTTCTTCAAAACTTCGAGTTCTTCCATCGCTCCAAGAACTGTATGGAGTCAGCGCAATCTCGTTTTTATATTTAACAATGATTCCCTTGGTACTTTCCGCCGCTTTTTTGATATTGGGATATTTTTTCTCCCAATCGTAACCTCGATAAATTTGGGATCCTGAATCGCTTCGGATGGTGAATCCATATTTCAAATATTTGGTGGCGTATTCTTTGTACCAATAGCCGTAAGTTCGGAACATTGTGGTCATAACTTTGGTGTGCTCGAATGGTCCGGTTCCCGTCGTTTCTCCCATTCCCCAGACATATTGTTCCATCGGAAGAGTGTTGACAACCCAAATGTTATCGTTGTCATAATATTTTATTTTTATCTTTCCCCGATATTGATCGTAGCTGGATCCGGGGCGGTAGATGTCAAAAACCAGATTGGAATTATTTCCATCTTTGGCGTCAAAGCTCACTTCTTTGCTGAATGTCCTGTCTTTTATTGAGCTATAAACCAAAAGATCCTTATCTCCATTGTATTTCACTTTTGTTATGGTGCCTGCCGAAATTGTAGTTATTCTGTCTCCATCCTTATCTTTTATCGTATAATCCTTGTTGGCTTTTATTTTGAAATATCCACTTTGCAAATCCTTTTTGGTATAGCTCCAGAGACCAACGCTAATTTCCGGTCCATAAGATGCTCGGCAGGTGGTTTCATAATCTGAGACGTTGGCATTTTCTTTTGGAACCCAAAAAGCCGTTTCTCCGCCAGTCCATGTGCTGTCCGTTAGCATACAATTTTTTTCTCCCGGGCTTGAAGTATAGAAATATTTTTTGGTTTTTGAATTTTTTAGCGCATATACAGGCGTTGTGGCATCTTGCTTGCTGGCATAGGCATAGAAAGCAATTCCTTTGTCGACCCAGCCCTTTGTTTTTATCAAACTGCTCCTTTTTGATTTTGAAGCCGTGTAATAATAATATGAGTATGTGCTACTTTTTATTCTATAAATAGGAACAGTATCATTTTGCTTTGATGAATAGGCATACCACAAGATTCCTTCACTTTCCCAGTTGCTGTTTGAAGAGAGGCTTTTGATTTCCGATGCCGATGAAGTCAAAAAACGATAAGAAGATGTTTTGCTCCAAAAGCTATATACCGAAACAAGACTATCATCCGCCTTGGCGGGTCTAGTGCTGGGGAAGAAAGCGGACAAGAATGACAAAAACACAAAAAAAGCGATTATTTTCTTCATCATTTTGTTTTTCAATTTTTAACGCTTCAATTATAGCAAATTTTGGACTTATTGCCAAACAAAAATCCGGCGCACGGCTGGTTTTTTGAGTCTTGCATCTGAATTTTTTTCTAGCTAGTTCGCTTACTTTCTATTAGCTTCTTATCCTTTAGCAGTTTCATTACAGGTTTTCCGCAATTTTCACATATTTCAATATGATTAGAAAAAATACTACCCAATCCTATATATAGGCTTTTTGAGTCTTTCTTTATTGTTTTTTTGCAAATATCGCATTTCGTAATGTTCATAAATAAATTATACTGCCAGTCTGTTCGAGCGTCAATTACTTTATAATTTGTAAAAAGGTATGAATTTAACTGTTGTATTCTCTATTTTTATTTCTGTTTCTAAAGTCAAATTTACAATCCAAGCTTCAGTGGGAGAATATGCTTTTATGAAATTTCCAAGAGATCTGGTTATTTGAGGCTTTTTAAGCCGTGAATATTTTACTTCAACAGGAAGAGCTGATTTCCCCTCACTAATTATGAAATCAACCTCGGCTTTATCCAGTGTCCTCCAGAAACCCAAGTTTTTAGCAGTATTTGCTATTTTTTCATGCAGTCTGTTTGCGACAAGATTTTGAAAAACAAATCCAAGCTGGTCTGGTTGAGCAAGATTGCCAAATAACCCTAGCGAGAAATTTCTAAAACCCAAATCGTAGAAATATGCTAGCGGAGAACGGGTTATTTCTTTGCGTTTGTTTTTGAAATACGGTGATATTGTCCGAATAGAAAAGGTTTTTTCAGCATACCAAAGATAATTTTTCAACGTCTGAAAACTTATTCCTGTTTCTTTGGCCAATTCCGAATAGTTAATAATTTTTCCGGATTGGTCGGCTAAAAGTTTTATTAACAATCCGAATTTTTCGATCTTGTTTGCTCCTAAAAAATAGGCGATATCTTTTTCGGTGTAGCTTCTGAATATTTCACTGATAGTCCTATTTTTTTCCGCGAGCATGCTTTCTAGGATGACTCTCGGATATCCTCCAAAATTAAGATATTCATTCAAAAGAGACAATGATGTTTCATTTTCAATGGAAAAAAAATCGTTCAGTTTTTGGCTGTATTTGTAGTTAGTTTTAAAATTAACAAATTCTTCGAAGCTGACCGTGGAAAGTTCAAATATTCTTTTTCTTCCAGCCAGAGATTCATGTATTTTTTCTTTAAGCTCCAAACTTCCCGAACCGGAGATAATGAATTTGTATGGCAATTCCATATCGTAGATTCCTTTCAAAAAAAGTCCGGCATTTTCTTTCCTTTGAATTTCGTCTATAAAAACAAACCCTTTTTCTTTTCCTAATTCCAATTCTAATTTTCTAACAAGAGCATCTTGGGAAACGAACGAAGCCGCATCTTTTTCAAAGTCCAAATTCAAAAAGACGCTTTTTTCTCCCTTTTCCTCAAGGAAAATCCGGAGTTTGTTCATTAAGGTTGTTTTTCCGGCTTGGCGAGGTCCAACAATTAGTAAAATTTCCTTTGTTTTAAGGTTATTCTTCAATTCATCGAATAATTTTCTGCGAATATCTATCATATAATTAACACCATAATTATTAATGTATATGTGTATTTTAACACCATAATTATTAAAGTCAAGCTTCTGTTTTATGGCTATTGATTTTCTAGATTCGGTGCATTTGCCAATTCTTTAGAAATCGGATAAAATCATTATTATGGACAATAAACTAGACATTTCCGTTGTCGTTCCTATCTATAATGAGGAAGACAACGCCAAAGAACTTCACAAGAGGATTGTCGAGGCTTGCGAGCCTCTCGGCAAAACCTACGAGATTATTTTTATCGATGACGGATCGACTGATGAAACGGCCAAAAATTGCGAAGGACTGACACCGTTAAAACTTATCCGGTTCCGAAAAAATTACGGCCAGACGGCCGGATTTGATGCCGGAATAAAAGCGGCCAAAGGCGATGTTATCATCACGATGGACGGCGATCTGCAAAATGATCCCAAAGACATCAAATTATTATTAGAAAAAATGAATGAAGGATTCGATGTGGTTTCCGGATGGAGATGGCAAAGGAAAGATGATTTTATGAAAAAGCTTTCTTCTCGAATGGCCAATCTGCTTCGGAAGGTTCTGGTAGAAGACAATATTCATGATAGCGGGTGCAGTCTCAAAGCTTACAAGCGCGAATGTTTCAAAGATGTCGACCTTTTTGGAGAAATGCATCGTTTTATGCCAGCTATTTTGCAGTTTGATGGATATAAAGTCGGAGAAATAAAAGTCAATCATTTCCCCCGAGTTCACGGAACAACGAAATACAATTGGAAAAGGGGAGTCAAAGGCATTGTGGATATGGTTTCCATTTGGTTTTGGCGAAAATATTCCAATCGTCCGGTCCATCTTTTCGGTGGCGGAGGAATGTTCTGTCTGTTTGCCGGCTTTGCAGTTTTAATCTGGATGGCAGTGGAAAAAATATTTTTCAGAACAGCTCTTTCAGAAAGAATCTGGCCTCTTATCGGCGCACTTCTAATTATGGTGGGAATCCAGCTTTTTATCTTTGGACTTCTGGCTGACATTCTGCTCAAAAATTATTACAAGACCAGAGGAACGATGAATTATTCGGTAAAAGAAATAATTGAGAATTGAACGGATTTAATATTATTAAAAAAGTTGCGAATTAAGGATTTAATTTGTTGGTTTTTTAACGTTTTATGATTAAATTTTTCATTTAAGATTAAAATAATGATCAGAAAAAATAAAAAGAAATTTAGATCCAGAAGATTCACCATAAGAAATGAATATTTTGGAGGTTTGATATATGATTCTCTATCTGGAGAAATAAGTATTATAGATTCAGGAAAATTTAACTTTTTGGAGTATCTTTGTCATGAAGGATCTATAGATATTAAATCTATAAACGAAAGCAATGAAAAAAATGTTGAGGATTTTGTGAAAATGGGATTAATTAAAAAAAATGCATATAAAATATGTATTAGTAATTGCAGGCTGGTAAAATCTAAAAGTATAAAATCAAAAAATTGTCTCAGTGCGCCTCTGAGGGTATATGATACATTTACAAGAAAGTGTAACTTAAACTGTCATCATTGCTACGCTAGAAGTGGAAATATCAATTTTTCAGAAAAAAAACGCACAATCAATCAAACAAGAAAAATCATTAAAAAGTTTTTTGATGCTGGTGCGACGGAGTGGCGGATTACCGGCGGTGAACCGACAGTTGATAAATATTTATTTGAAACTATAAAATACGCAAATGGTTTAGGGATGGTGGTGAGTCTCAATAGCAATGGGTGCTGGAATAATGAAATGTTTAAAAAAATTATTAATTCTGGCATTAGGGATTTGGTAATAAGTCTTGAGGGCAGTGAAAAAATCAATGATAAAAGAAGAACAAAAGGAGCATATAATTTGGTAGCGGAAAATCTTAAAAAACTTCATGAATATAATGAAAATTCGAAAAATAAAATACCAGTTGTAATCAATGTGGCTATTGGATCTGATAATATAAGAGAAACAGATTTTTTAGTGGAAGTGGCTATGGAATATAAATGCGACATAAATTTTATTCCATTAAAACCATCAGGAAGAGCGATTGACAACGATACCAATAAATTGATTCTAACTGCGAACCAATATAAAAAATTTGCTAAAAAAATTCAAGATTTAAGAAGTAAAAAAGAAGTTATCAATTCTGGAATTAAAGTCCTCTTAAAACACAAGGATTTGTTTAATTATAATTTAAAGGATAAATCTCAAAATCCGTTCCCCTTTGATAATTCAGAATGCGGAGCATTAATTAGGGATATTTCCATTCTTCCTGACGGTAGGGTTGTGGCATGCCCATTTCTTATTGATTACCCCGAATTTATTGGTCCGAATGCTATAGGCATGTCAGTTGATGAAATATGGCATCATTCAATGGCGGAACATTATAGAAATGCTAAAAAGATAGATTGTTTGAAATGTAGTTTCTATAAAAAAGAATGCAGAGGAAAATGCAGATCAACTGTCATTTTGACCGGAGGGAAGATTAAGGGCGGGAAGCTATTGGGAGGGGATCCATTTTGTTTTGCTCATTTAATGAGGGAAAAGATCCACTAGATTTATTAGTATGAATAAAAAAATAACAAATGTGCTGCTTATTGGTCTAGGATCTCATGCAAAAAGAATATATTTTCCTGTGTTTTTAAAGGATGGAGAAAAATATAATTTTCGGATTGTTTGTGTTTTAGATCTCATAGAAAAAAAGGATGATATTGAGAATTATCTTTCTGAAAAAGGTAATCCCAGTCTGGAGATGCATTATTTTTTATCTAAAGATTTCAAATCCAATGGGTTGAGATCTTCGATAAAAATGAAGCTAGATGAGATTGTTGATAAATTTTCCATTCAAGGGGTCATTATTTCTACTGGTCCAGAAAGTCATATTGTTTATGCTCAGTGGGCGCTAGAAAAAGGACTGAATGTTTTGATGGATAAGCCATTGTCGGTGCATAATAATTTGAGTACCTCAAAATTTTCAGCGAAAAAATTAATTAATGATTATGAAAAAATTATTAAAGTTTACGAAAAGGCCAAGAAAAAATACGTAAGAATATTATTCAGTTTAGCAGTTCAAAGAAGATATCATCCTGCTTTTGAAAAAATTAGAAATCTAGTCAGGGAGGTGTTTGACAAAACGAATTGTCCAATAACATCAATTCAATCTTTCCATTCCGATGGGCAGTGGAGATTGCCAAATGAGATTATGGATGTGGATTACCATTCATTTAACCATGGTTATGGAAAATGTTCACATAGCGGTTATCATTTTTTTGATATAATTATGTGGCTCATGAAAGCGGCTGATGAGGGAAAAAAGGCAAACAATGTCGATGTATTTTCAAATTTTATGAGGCCTTCGGATTTTTTGAATCAGATTGGAAAGGAAGATTATGAGAAGATTTTTCCTAGTTTTAATTCATATAACAAGTATAATTTCGAAAAATTAAAGAAATTATATAAACGTTTTGGAGAAATAGATTCTTTCTGCTCCTTTGCTTTCAAGAGAGATAAGTCTATTATTACTTTAGCTAGTGTCAATCTCGTTCATAATGGTTTTTCTAAAAGAGGTTGGTTGAGTTTAGCCGGAAAGGATTTGTATAAAGGAAATGGACGGATAAGACATGAGTCGCATATCATAGAGCAAGGTCCGTTTCAGGCAATTCATTTCAATTCATTTCAATCGAGAGAAGTAAAACCTAATATTACAAATAATTTGTATGAAGTAGGAAATGAATATCATTTGGATATTCATGTTTTCAGAAATGACAATTATTTTTCTGAATGGAAAAATTACGAAAAATTTAGCATTAAGGAATTGGGTAAAAACTATCTTCATGGAAGGTCAAGAGGACACCAAGAAGATGCTAGGAGAGAAGCAATCTTAGAATTTATTTCATTTATTCAAGGAAATAAAATAAATCCTGTTTCAGAGATAACTAGTCATAAAAACGGGATAAGCCTATGTAGTGCTGTTTATCAATCGGCATCAAAAAGATACAAGGGCAGAAATCCTCTAGTAAATGTTAAATTATTTTGATTTATAGATTTATAAACTTTTGCAGTTTTTGCTAAAAAGTGTAAATTCTATATAAATAAAAATGAGTAAAAAAATGAATTACAAGAGAATATTGCTTAAACTATCCGGTGAGGCTATGAAAGGAGAAAGAGAATATGGGATTGATCCAATTTTTATGAATTATATTGCTTCAGAAATTTTTGAAGCGCATAAGCTAGGAATAGAAATAGCTATTGTTGTGGGCGGGGGTAATATATTTAGGGGAGTTGCAGGCAGTAAAAATGGTTTGGATAGAGCTACGGCTGATTACATGGGAATGCTAGCCACCATTTTTAACGGAATGGCTCTTCAAGATATTTTAGAGCAAAGAGGACTTCAGGTAAGATTACAGTCTGCCATAGAGATGAAACAAATTGCAGAAAGTTATGTTAGGAGAAAATCTATTAGACATCTTGAGAAGGGAAGGATTGTCATATTTGGAGGGGGAACCGGCCTCCCCTTTATTACAACTGATACAGCTGCAACAATGAGAGCGTTAGAAGTAGGATGCCAAGCAATATTTAAGGCTACAAAAGTAGATGGAGTTTATAATGATGATCCAATAAATAATCCTAAAGCTAAAAAAATTGATAGATTGACGCTTGAAGAAGCTTTCAAAAATGATAAAATAAAAGTAATGGACAAATCGGCTATTGAATTGTGCAGAAGCAATGGTTTGCACGTAGTTGTTTTCAATATTTACAAAAAAGGAACTTTGAAAAAAATAATACTGGGAGAAAAGGCAGGCTCGATTATTTGCTGATTGAATAATTTTAATAAAAAATAAATTAATCATTAATAATGAAATCGGGAAAATGTCATAGGATACATTTAGGTATAAAGTAAGTATTTTTATTTCATTATCCGAATATTTCATAAATTGATAAAATGAAGATTGTAGTAATTGGTTCCGGTTATGTCGGTCTTGTTTCCGGAACTTGCTTCTCGGAGTTCGGACATTTTGTTACGTGCGTGGACAAGGACGAGAAAAAAATTGAAAATCTCAAAAAAGGAATAATCCCAATTTATGAACCGGGATTAGATCAAATGGTGGCGGAAAATGTGAGATCGGGAAGATTAACTTTCACCACCGAAGCCAAGAAAGCTATCGGAGAAGCGGATGCGATTTTTATTGCGGTGGGAACTCCAACTTCCAGACGTGGCGATGGATATGCTGATTTGACTTATGTTTATGAAGCAGCCAAAGAATTTGCTCCGTGGCTCAAGGATTACACGGTGATTGTGGATAAAAGCACTGTACCAGTCGGAACAGCCAAAGAAGTGAAAAGGGTAATCAAAGAAGCTAATCCGGAAGCTGATTTTGACGTGGCTTCCAATCCGGAATTTTTGCGCGAAGGATCAGCTATTGGAGATTTTATGCATCCGGATAGGGTAGTGGTTGGGGTTAGCAGCAAAAAAGCTGAAGATGCGATGAGAGAAATTTACAAACCATTATATCTCATTGAAACTCCGATCGTTTTCACTAATCTTCAGACAGCTGAACTTATCAAATATGCATCTAATGCTTTTCTGGCGACTAAAATCAGTTTTGTTAATGAAATTGCCAATCTCTGCGAAGCAATCGGAGCCAATGTGGTTGACTTGTCGAAGGGTATGGGATTGGATGGAAGAATCGGAAAGAAATTTCTTCATGCCGGACCGGGATATGGCGGTTCCTGTTTTCCTAAAGATACGTTGGCGCTTTGCCGGATTGCGCAGGAACACGGATCTCCGATTCGAATTGTTGAAACGGTAATTGAAGTAAATTCCGCGCAAAAAGCCAGAATGGTAGGGAAAATCAGAAAAGCTTTGGGCGGGAGCGAAGCGGGAAAGAAAATTGTCAGTCTGGGACTTACTTTCAAGCCGGAAACCGATGATATGCGCGATTCAGCCGCACTGACTATTTTGCCAGCCCTAAAAGAAAAAGGAGCGGAAATTGTGGCGACTGATCCTCACGGAATGGAAGAAGCCAAAAAATATATGCCAGAACTTATTTATGTCGATGATCCATACGAGGCGCTCAAAGATGCTGATTGCTTAATTTTGATGACCGAATGGAATGAATATCGTTCACTTGACTTTGACAAACTCAAAAAAATAATGAAAGGCAAGGTTTTCGTTGATCTTCGAAATGTCTATGATCCCGAAACGATTAGGAAAGAAGGGTTTGAATATGTGGGAGTGGGAAGGAACTAAAATTCATGTAACATGAAACATGTAGCATGTAACAAGACAATAAATTAAAAAAGCAAAAGACATAGCATATTGTTATATGTTTTATGCTATATGTTATATGAAGATACTTTTCTTCAATTACGAATATCCGCCGCTGGGCGGCGGGGCGGCCAATGCCACCGCCTATATTTTGGAAGAATATTCCAAGATTTCCGGCTTGGAAGTGGATTTGATCACATCTTCCATAGATTCCAATTATCATCTTGATAAAATCGGAGAAAATATTTTCATTCACCGGCTTCCGATTGGAAAAAACCAAAACAATCTGCATTATCAGTCGCAAAAAGATCTGTTGGTTTATCTCTGGAAGGCTTATTTTTTTTCCAAAAAACTTGTCGGAAAGAATAAATATGATTTAAGTCATTCGTTTTTCACAATTCCTTGCGGATTCATTTCGCTTCTTCTGAGATGGCAGTATGAAATTCCGTATATTATTTCTCTTCGCGGCAGCGACGTTCCGGGATACAGCGATCGTTTTATATTTTTATATAAATTCATCAAACCCCTGACAAGGCTTATCTGGAAAAAATCTTCAGGAGTGATTGCTAACAGCAATGATTTAAAAGAGCTAGCATTAAAAACTAATTTGAAACAAGAAATCGGAGTCATTCCCAATGGAATTAATATTTCAGATTTTACTCCGGATCCGAAAAAAAGGCCCGATGGCAAGCTGATCATAACCGTTGGAGCTTCAAGAGTGACAGCTAGAAAAGGAATTAATTATTTGCTGGAAGCGATTAGGACTTTAATTTCCAAATATCCTGAAATATATTTGAAAGTAATGGGGGATGGAAATGAAAAAGAAAATTTGGAAAAACTGGCCAAAGAATTGGGAATAAAAAAGAATGTGGAGTTTACCGGCCGCATTCCGCGGGAAGAAACCTTTCCGTATTATCAGGAAGCTAGCATCTTCGTTTTGCCGTCTCTTAATGAAGGAATGAGCAATGCGATGCTTGAAGCTTTGTCGTCCGGTCTTCCTCTTGTGGCAACTGATACTGGGGGAGCCAGAAAACTTCTGGAGGAGGGAGTGAATGGGTTTATCATTAAAATGAAAGACAGCCAGGATATTGCGGAAAAATTAGAAACTTTAGCAAAAGACAGAGAACTAAGAGCTGAGATGGGGGATGAGAGTCGGAAAAAAGCCGAAACGATGAGCTGGGAAAAAGTGGCAGTTCAATATGTGAAGATTTATTATGAAATTAACGAATTAACGAATTAAAGAATTAACGGATTATATTCTTGTGAAAAATAAAACCATAAAACTTATTTTAAAAATTCTGCTAAGTGCTGTTTTTATTGGATTTCTTATTGTTAAGGTCGATTGGGGCGAATCATGGCAATACCTCAGAAAAATTGAAATTTGGCAGGTCATAGCCTATCTGGCAGTTATTTTCCTGGGACTTTTTATTTCTACCAGAAAGTGGCAAAAACTTTGTCTTCACAAGGGCCTGAAAGATTCTTTCTTAAATTTTTTCAAGTTATACCTGACTGGAGCGTTTATTAATAATTTTGTTCCTTCAACAATTGGAGGGGATATCTTTCGGGCATATCAAATCGGGAAAAAAGAAAAAAAATATTCCGAGGCTTCTTCGACAGTGGTAGCGGATCGTTTTACCGGACTCTTGGCTCTTATGCTGATGTCGCCGATTTTCTTTATTCTTAATTTTCAAAAAGCTTCAGGAATTTATTTTATCACTGTGGCTAATTTGATTATTTTGGGATTGCTGATCGGGCTGACTATTTTTTTTAAAACCAGAAAAACCGCTTTTGCCAAGAAAATTCTCGGATATCTTCCTGATAAAGCGGTAAATTTTTTGCGCGAGCTGTCTAGTTTTGGAAAAAACAAGAAAATTTTCTTTGAATCTTTGGCCTATTCTTTTCTTTTTAATTTAATCGGAGTAGGACTAGCTAATCTGGTTTTGTTCTGGAGTCTGGGGATCAACATAAATATTTGGGATTATTTTTCGGTCATTTTTCTCATAAGCATCGTTTCCTCCATACCGGCGGGAGTAGGGCTCAAGGAATGGGCTTATGCGGCTTTTTTTGTTCCGCTAGGGATTAATATTTCAGCGGTAGTTATGGTAGCGATTCTTAATCGTTTTCTTCAAGGATTGGCCAATATCACAGCCTTTCCGATTTATCTAAAAGGGAAACGCGACTTCGGCAAATGGATCAGGATTAAAAAATAGGTTTGTTTTTTTGATTGCTTTAAAATGGAAAAATCAATGAAAATAAAAATATTTGTTTTTGTCTTGCTTTTTTTCTGTTTTCTTACTTTTTTTATTTTGGGATTTATTTTTTCTAGAAAGCTTTTGGACGGAGACTGTCCTGAAATTCTCGAAAAAAAAGTTTTTAGAGTTTCTTTTGTGTCTGATATACATGCCGGCAGCCAAGACAGAAGATCAATGGAGCAAAATACGCCCGGAAATGTGATATATCCAGCTGATTTTGTGGAATTTCTTCCCGAAGCGCTAAATGAAATGAAGTTGGAAGGCGTTAGTCTTCTTGTTTCGCTTGGCGATCAGTTTAATACCCCATCGCTTAAATATGCCCAAGTGATGAAAGATATCATCGATCAATCCGGAATGGAGGTTTTATGGGCCAGGGGAAATCACGACAAAGAAGATGTTATAAATTATTTAGGAATAAATGGAACCTATTTCTACGAAGATTACGACAATTGGAGAATCATCGTTCTGGATACGAATGATAAATCAGAAAATGATCCTTACAAAGAAGGAATAACCAAGAAGCAATTGGATTGGTTCAGAGAGGTTTCCGATACCGAAAAAAATATAATTGTGGCAATGCATCATCCGGTTTGGGATTGGGATAATGCGGAAAGAATCCATCCTGTTTACAGGCCTCTGATTGAGGAATTTGAAAAGAAAAATGTTAAATATGTTTTTTCCGGGCATCTGCATCTTCCGTGGCAAAAAGAAAAAAACGGCATCGAATATGTCGGAATGCCGGCTTTTCTTCTTGAAGGAATGGAAGGAAACTATAGGACATTCGATCTTCTTTCTTATCGCTGGTTTTGGCAGGAATAGCCTTTAGGCAAACTTGATTACAAATAGTCAAAGCATTTCTCATCTTTTCCCGGCTTCCCTCCTGGATTTTTCGCCTCGGCATCTATTATCAGCAGATTGCCGATTTTTTCTTGGCTGCGAATAGAAAATTGCCCTTCCAGATCTTGTGGCATTTCCTGATTAACGCCCAAGCGGTAAACCAAAAAATAATCCAGACTTCCTGATGGATGAAAAGCGCTGGTTTTGGTATAGCAGGCGGGTATATTTTCTTGATGCTTCAGAAGATAAAATACGGCTCGGGCGTAAGAATTATCAGCTGCAATTCTCACGGTTGTATTTGGATTTCTGTGTTCTTTGATGTATTTAACTGTTTCTTCTAATTGTTCCAATGTGATTTTCTTATCATTATAAAGCTCTCGTCCAATGGTATTTTCCACTTCTCCTTTGGCGCTGGCTGCGTGTTCTCTCAAATAGATCAAAGTGTTTCTTAAATTAAAAAGAATGATGGCGGCAGACAGGAAAAGTATAATTATTTTTCCATATTTCCCCCAGTTGCTTGTTTTTTGAAGCGATATTCCTAAAAACACAAAGCAAGGAGCCGCAGCCGCCAAATAATAATGCGGACTCATATTGTATATTATTGGAATGGAAATTATAAACATTGATCCAAGCCATAGCCAGGTCGAAAATATATATTTTTTCCGGTCCCGATTCTGTTCGCGGCGGTAAGAAGAAATTCCGGCCCAAAGACCGAAAACAAAAAGAAAAGTTTGAAGAATGAAAAAGGGAAAATCATTCCGGCATTCCTTCTTGCAGACAGGGATAAATTTTTTGGAAAGCTGCATAGAACTTCCGTGTTCGTCGGACGTGATTATTTGCCAGTTGGTCATCTGCAATTTTTGGTAAGCATAGAAGGCTTTGTCGATCACGTTGTGTTTGTTGTCTCCGCCCTCGAGGCCTCTTTCGAAAGTATTTTTTATTAATAACTGGGTATTCGCGCCGCCGGTTTTTATTTCGCTGATAACCATAGGGAAATAGACTGCTAAGATGATAAGAATCCCTGCTAAATAATGCTTTATTTTCAAACGCGGCTTCCAGACGGCGATATAAGCAATGAAGATAATAGGCGCCATGAAAAAATAGACATAATGGAGCTGAGTGGCGACAGCAGCTCCGAATATGCCCAGATAAAACCATTCAGGGCGGACAGTATTTTTCCAGTCGGCTTTGAGGAGTCCGAAAAGCGCCAGTAGCGTGAGAAAAGGAAGCGAATTGGGATTCCAAGCAAAGCGTCCGTAAATCACCAAGAAAAGCGAAACGGCGGCCATAGCCGAAAGTAACAGGGAAATATTTTTGGAAAAATACAGGCGAAGGAAAAAATACAAGAGCCAAACAAAGAGAATAGAAAAAAACCAGTCAGCTAGAGCAAAATTTTCCGGGCTTTTTCCCAAAAAAAAGACGGGAATGGCTTGAAGATAATAATAAGCCGGTCCCAATTGCAGATTACTGCCGCTGGTGTGGGGTCCGAGAAGAGGAATCTTTGAAAAATCATCTATAAAATCGCCGACGATTATGGCGTCTCTTGACTGATCCAGATGAAAACCAAGAAAATTTTTGTGCTGATACGATCTTAAAAATATGGCGACAAGTATTACAATGGCTAAGATTGCGTATTCGTTTTTAATAATTTTTTTCAAATATTCCATTGTTTTTAATTTAAGGTTAGTTTCATAAAATACTTTGGATATTCGTCTCCGGAGACGGAAGGAATGATGTAATAATGCACACCGTTATATTCTTTGTCCCAAAGGCGGCTGTGCAAATGTCCCATAAAAACATATTTCACATTTCCGCTTTCGGAAATGACTTTTTCCGCATCAGTATATTGCGGAAGCAGGGCGTTTTCATCTCGGCTGGGAGAGAAAAAGGGAACATGAGTGACAATTAAAACTTTCTTGTCGGTTTTCAATGTTTCGCGGAGCCAATTGAGTTCATCAGGGTCAATATCAATGTCGTGATCCAGCATAACAATTCTCCATCCAGCATTGCTATAATCATGATAATAATAGGCTTGTTCGCTAAAAACAGGAAAACAATCTTTGTCATGATTTCCCTTGCCCCAAAGTACATTGAATTTAGAAAGATATTTTTTTAAATCATCGGCGTACGGGTGGCATTTTTTATTGTCATTTACATTGTCTCCCAAGGTAATAATCAAATCTGGTTTTGAATCAATAAGCGGTTTCAAATTATTTTTGTATTCTTTGGGGTGGACAATGGCATTTTCACTATGCCCCTTTTTTTCTGGACCAACGTGAATATCGGCGACAAGGGCGGCTTCTATTGATTTTTTGTTTTCAATATTCGGCTTGGCGAGATAAATAAATTCATAATATAATCCTCCGGCAACTATTAGCAAAATGACAAGGATAATTGTTTTTTTATTTTTCCCGAAAAAAGTAATAATTTTTTCAAATATATTTTTAATCATAAGGATTTTTTAGTGTTTTAGAATTAAAATAGTCTGGCTGGAGAATTTTTGGCTGGAAATTATAACGTGTCCTTCTCTTATTTGTCCCAGTTTGTTGTTTCCAACGCTATTTTCTTCAATGTAAAATATCGGAGCGTTCTTGTCGATTTTTCTATCATCGCGGGACGAATCCAGAGAGGTTCCTTCTATTTTTATGCCGGCTTCTTTGGAAAAATATTCAATGGGAGCGAAAAATCGACTGGTAAGAGCGTTGCCGTGTCCGGAAAAATAAAAATGATTATAACCGTTCAAACTAGAGAATATATAATCGCGCATCAGTTCTACTTCTCCTAGGGTACTGTTTTTGGAATTATTTTCCAGTCCCTTTGCGTATCTATCAGCTGCAAATCCATCTCTCACCAGAGAAGAAGCAATAAGAAGAGTAACTGCCAATATTGCAATATTAACTCCAATTTTTCCGAATTTATTTTGCGATTCTTCAATAAAAATACCCAGAAGAACAAGAGGAATAAAAAATAGATTGATGAAATATCCGACGAATATGATGTTGGCAATCGGAATCAATATTATAAATGAAAGAAAATTAAACAGGATAACTAATCCGAGAAAGTTTTTCTTTTTTGCATCCTTTTCTCTTCTGAAACGCTTCCAAAGAAGGAAATATCCAATCAGAGAAAAGAGAATAGTTATAGCCATTCCGAAATAGTATAAAACTTGGTTTTCCGTTTTTGGGTCGGGTGATCTGAAAACATTTTCGCAATTTATGTCATCCTGAAAGGAAGAAATTATATGAGTATTAGCTTGGATCTGGCAGGATGCGATAAGAAAAACACTTTTTGCGAGGTTGCTGTCCTTTTCGGAACTCTTAGCAAATCCTTTGAAGAAAAGTTTCGTGTTGCTTCCGTGCGAATCGATTTCAGAATATATCTGGCTAGTGTTGAGGATTAAGGAAAATAAAATAACAGCCAGCAAACTTTTCCAAATGGCCGAAGATTTTATGGATTTTTCTTTAAAAAACAGGTAAGCAAAAATACAGATTGTCATTATTGGCATTGTTATTAAAAGAGTAGTATGAAGTTGAATGCTAACCCCTATTCCTATTCCGGCAAGCGCGCTCCAAAAAAGAGCGTATTTTCCTTTTGGATCATTTAGTATTTTAAGTAATCCATAAAAATAGAGGAGGGCGAAAAAAGTGATGAGGTTTGGATTGGAAGAAAAGCGGGAATTTATTATCATAAAATAGGAAACACTCATTAGCGCCGTCATTGCTAGGGATATTTTCCTGTTGAAAAATTCCTTGAGGAAAAAATACAGAAGAGGAATAGAAAGAATTGAAAAGAAAACACTGGGGTAGGCCATTTTGTCAGGGTAGACTCCGAATATTTTTTCTGAAGCGTAGGAAAAATAATAGTAGATTGGTCCCAATCGGAATTTTGTCGTTCCGGCGTTCGGTCCCAGATATGGGAGGTGATCTCCTCGCAAAGCAGCATTACTGATTATCCGCGCGTCTCTGGATTGATCCTTGCTAAATCTCAGCCAATCGTGAAATTTATAGGTTCGCAAAAATATCCCTGCGAAAAGTATAATAGCCAATATGATTATAGTTTTTTTGTTTTTTTTGATCGAGTCTTTGAGATTTGGCATAAAAATGTTATGAATTATTATTTATTCCTTTATATTCTTTGTTGATACAATTTTAACAAAATTGTCGGGCCTTCCTCCGATTTCCAATTTGTAGTCGTAGTTTTTTTGATTATATAACTGTCCTAATTGTATGATTGCCTTTTCTCCGTTTTGCGCTCTTCCGGCTGTCATTTTCCCAGTTCTTGATTCTCGTCCAGATGAAACCACGAAATAGTCGATATTTTCATTCAAAGTTTTCGAATCAAATCCGCTTTTGCAAGTTCCCGTAAAAAAAGAACAGACGCCTCTTTTGTCAGTCCAAACGGTTAATTCTTGGGCATTAGGCAATTTATTGAGATAATCAGCTGCTTCATAGCTTCCATCCCCCATATCTTTGAGATTTAAAACATATTGATTGGGCAAGAGGTCGGACGCATAGCTGAAATAAAAAGGTCGAATTGAATTAAGGTTGTACAGGCTAATGATTGAAATTCCCAGATAAACAAAACCGAGAACTAGATGTTTTTTAATCTTTTCGATATTTACAAATTGATAAATTCCGATAGCGGAAAGAATCATCGCTAGGGGATAGAGGAGTATTTGATATCTGACAGTAGCGCTTACTCCTTCGGCGGTAGAAGCTAAATAATAAAAAATAATGAAAAGAATGATGTACGTGAACCAAGTTGCAGTTTCCTTAGCATTTTTTTTCTTGGGAAAGATGTTGGTTATAGTAGAAAAAAGCAGAGCCAGAAAAGCTAGAGGAGTGAGGCCGAAAATCAGCGAATAAAAATTAGCCAGCATAAGTCCCAAAAATCCTCCGAAACTTTTGGAAGATTTGGGTGAGGCCAAAATGGATTCCAAATCGTATAACCTCATTCCAGAATAAGTGTTAGCAATGGTTGCTATTGTCAGGATGGCAAATATCAAATTGATGGCGATAACAAAAAATGATTTATATTTAGAAAGAAAATCAAGAACGGGAGCGATTATTTTATTTTTGAATATAAATATGTCAGCCAGAACAAGCCCGATAATGCAAAGAAATAATGGCCAGATTGAAGTGAAAGCTTTGGAAAGAATAGTTCCTTCCAAAACCCTGTTAACATCAACCCAAGCAGCTGGAAGAAGTAGGGAAAAAGTCAGAAGAGAGAAAAAAACTATCGCAAAATAATCGGCAAAAGTTTTTTTAAAATATTCGGCAATGCTCGTTTTCTCATATTTTACTTTATTTACGATATATTCCAGAAAAATCATTCCAAAGAAAAAAACATAGAGAATGTTAGCCACATATTTTGTCAGAACGGCCAGACCCAAAAATATTCCTGTCCAGTACAAATATTTATTCCTGTGCTCTTTGAGATAATCAAGATAAGCGATTAAAGAAAGGGGAGCGAAAATCCAAAGAAGACTGTCCGGATTGACGATGGTGGAAATTCCCAGAAGCAAAGGAGAAAGCCCGATCAAAATAAAAGAAATAAGCGCAACAGTTTTTCCTAATAATTTTTTGATGAAAAAATAAAAGACCAAAAGCATCAGGCAATTGAAGAAAAGGATGGGAAACCTGAGATTAAAATTAAGATTCTCTAGCCCTAAATATTCCTCCAGAGCATTTCCGTCCCAGCTCGAACTTTTGTAATAAGTCGGGTTTGTCCAATTCATAGCAGCGCCTGAAATTATGGCCACGGTTATTCCCGGCTTGTCACTGACCATTGTTTTATTGAATTCTCCATCCAGCACATTGGTCCAAAATTTGGGAATCCGATCATGCGTCCAAAGCGGTTCATCAACAGCGGCAAATTTGGCTAGGTGATAGCTTCCAAATCCCAAATTCAAGGCTATTACAGAAAGGATTATTAATGTCGCCAGAATCCCTCTTTTTTTAAACCAGAAAATAATTTTTCCCCGGAAAGAAATGTCTTTTGGCGAAACGGCAATTTCTTCATTTTTTTCTTCCCTGAAATCTTTGAAAAAATCCTTTATTTTTTTGTATTTTTTATATTTAAAAAGAAAATAAAAACCGGCAAATGCAAGATAAATTCCTATGAAGGGTCTCAATGTATAATTGAAAATCGTTTTGTCATAGCCGATTTTATTAAACAGATATCCATAAATCAAAATCGATTCCATAGGCAGGAAAGTCAGAAGAAACTTTTTGACTGTATAGGCAGTTCCAGCCGGATTCCTAAAGACATAAGCCAAAACGGCCAGAGAAGAAATAATAATGAAAAAATAAATGAAACCAATTTTTCCATCGCCGATTGAGTCGAAAAGGTTGGCTTTATGAAGCTTAAAATAAACATATAAGAAAGTATTTATGGCTGAAACAATCGAAATGAAAAGAAGCAAGGAATTTTCCAGATTGAGAATTTTTTTAATTTTTGAATAGTTCATTTTTTTGATATATTTGGTTATTGCTAAAATGTTAAAAATAGCCTAATATTTAAAATAGCCTACAAAACAATTATACAGGCAAATTTATGAAAAATAAAGCTTTCAATTCTTTCAAGAAAAGGTACTTTTATATCGTTTTTTTGGTCGTACTTTTGCTAGGCGCGTTTCTGCGTTTCTATCATTTTTCCGATTGGCTTCATTTTGAGTTGGATCAGTCGCGCGATGCCAAAGTAATCGACTTGGCAATCAAAGAAGGGCCGGGAGCGTTGCCTCTTTTGGGACCGAAAGCGGCTGGATCGTTTTTAAGGCTTGGACCGGTTTTTTATTACTTCAAATATTTAAGCTCACTAGTTTTTGGAAATACTCCTTCTGGGATAGCAACCATAATAATGATATTCGGAATTTTGGCTATTCCCGCTTTCTATATTTTAGTCAGAAGGTATTTTAATAAATGGACTTCCATCGGCCTGCTTCTTTTGTTTTCAACCTCGCTATTTCTAGTAATGTATTCCCGTTTCAGCTGGAATCCAAATCCGCTTCCATTATTCACTATTCTTGCAATCTATTCATTGCTTAGAGCAGTCGATAGGGAAGAAAAGAACAAAGGAAAGTGGCTTTTGGCGGCGGCTTTTTTCATATCAGTCGCCACCCAGCTTCATTTTTTGGCTTATGTTTCTTTTCCGGTCATCACGGCGGCGTTTCTGATCATCAAAAGGCCGAAAATAAAGTGGGCTTATTGGACCGGAGCGATTGGTATTATACTGCTTATGAATTTCCCGGTGATTTTGAATGAAATAAAAACCGGAGGAGATAATTTCAAAGAATTTAAGGAAGTTGTTTCAGGAAAAACGGAGGGAAAAAGCGAAAAAAGCCTTCTTGCGAAAATAGTCAAGAATTACAGCGAAAATTCTGTCGGACATTTTCTCATTCTCAGCTCTCAGAATTCCGAACTCCCTCGCGTTCTTCGGAATCCCAATCTGAATATTCTATGCGACCAAGGATGTAAAAAAGAACTTCCATATGGAATAGTGGCAGCTATATTATTTTCCTCGGGTCTTTTGCTGATGCTTAAGAACTTAGTTTTTGAAAAGGACTTAAGAAAAAAAGACTTTATTGTTCTGATTTCTCTCTGGTTTATTGCCGTATTTGGACTTTTCACGCCTTTAGCATTTGATATTTCTCCCCGCTTCTGGCTTCTGGTTTCTGCTTTGCCTTTCATATTTTTGGGATTCACATTAGATTTTATCGGGAAAATTTTTCCCCAAAGAATCGCTGTCGCAGTTGCATTAATTGTTATATTGGGATTTTCTGCGTCAAGCTTATACAGGACATATTTAAGATTTACTGAACTCAAAAATGCTCCCTATAAAACGGTAAAAGTTTCCGCTGACAGAATTTTGAAGGAAAGACAGCGAGTGACAATGGAACAGCAGTATATGATAACGAATTATATTGAAAGTTTTTATCAAAAAAATAAATATCCAGTATATCTCAACAGCAGTTCTTTTTATCGAAGGTCTTTGCTTTTTGATCTGAGCCAGAGAGATATTCCGGAAAGCGATTTCAGGGACGCGGTTAACGGCCATACTGTCTATAGAAATGGAAATTATTTTCTGGTTTATCCAACCGATTCCAATTTGGAAGGCCATTTGGAAGATTATTCTATCTCCTACGATTATGTAAACAAAAAACAGTTCGGAACTTTGATGGTAATTCAGCTTGCTCCCAAGCCGGAAGCGATAAATGCGGAAGAAGAAATATTCGAAGACTCTGGCGGATCCAAAAGCGCTGCAGGCGTTCCAAAACGCTATACTTGGCAGGAAATATTCGACAGCACAGGAAGTGAAGATGAGGAAGAAGAATAATCTTTATAATTTTCAATGAACAATGATCAATTTACAATGAATTCGCCGGCTGGCGAAACAATGACTAAATTTCCAAATGTTTGAAAATTAATTAATTGGGAAATTGAAAATTGTTTGAAAATTGTAAATTGAAAATTGTAAATTTGCTCATATGTTTTCTAGAAAAAATATTTACACAGCGCTGATAATTATAATTCTGCTCGGAGCGTTTCTCCGATTCTATAAGTTGGGAAATAATTCTTTCGTGGCAGATGAATTTTTGGACATAAATTCTTCCTATGCTTATTTCAAAACCGGTATTTGGCAAAATTGGGATTTTAATTTTGAAAAAGTGAATGCCGATAACGTTTTTCAAGCTAGAGATGAGCGCGCTGGAGTATATAAATGGCAGGTGGCCGAGCTTTTTAATTTTCTCCCTCCAACGGAAAGTACGGCGCGAACAATAAGCGTTTTATGGGGAATCTTAACAATAGCTCTAATTTATTTTGTGGCAACCGATTTTACCAAAAAGAAGATGATAGGCCTAATTGGCGCTTTTCTTTTCGCTATCAGTACTTCCGGAATTGAGTTTGATAGGAAACTTCGGATGTACGCAATGTTTTTGCCGGTTTATCTCGCTCTCTCTTGGCTTTTATTTCGTTTCCTGGAGAGCAATTATAAGGGCAAAATCGGTTTTCTGAAGAAGATTAGTGAAAAATGGGATATTAACCCACTATACCTAATTCCCGCTCTTGCTGTGGGAATTTTGAGCCTAGCGACCCACCAGCTCACGGCCAATATCGTTTTTGCAGTCGGATTTTACCTGCTTTTTTGGACTGTTTTGAATTGGAACAAAAACAAGTCGCACCTGAACAAATATTCGGTAATTTTCGGGCTAAGCATTTTAGGGATTATTGGAGCTATTATTGCAATTCCCAAAACAGTAGTTTCGTTTACAGCCGGATTGACTTTCTTTACCAGCCACTTCGAATACGCAAGAATTTCACTTTCTGATTACACCAACGGAATCCTAGCTTTCATATTTATTATTTTGGGAATATATTTTATTTCCAAAAAGCAAAAAATGTCAAAAGAAGGAAGTTTTCTGGCAATGTCTTTCTTTGTTGTTCTTTTTTCCGCGATTTTTTTGTGGGGAAGAAATGTCGGAAATCAATATATCTTTTTCATAAAATCTTTCGGAATAATCCTTATTGCCTCGGGAATATATTTTGCCGCTGAATTTTTCAAAGAAAACTTGAAAAATTACGGAAAGAAAGCCTATCTCACGACCATTATTATTTCACTTTTGATTCTTCCTAATTATGCTTACTTTTTTGAAACCAGCGACAATACTTATAACCAAACATCCCAGTCCAGCAACCCCAATTATCGAAAAATTTTCACTTATTTCAAAAAATACAAAAAAGATGGAGATGCGCTGATAACCAGAAATTTTCGAAACTATTATTGGAGCGGAGCGAAAGTAAAAGTTTTTGATTTTGGAGGAGAACTTTCCAAGGAAAAATTATCAGTTGCCGAGATCCAGGACATTGCCAGTCAAAATCCAAGCGGATGGTTTATTATTTCCACCAATGACGAAACTTATATTTCCAGTGAAGCTGTCGATTATGTCGAAAAAAACTTTTCAAAAGTCAGCAATCCTCAGGTGAGGGGAGATGTACTGGTTTATCGGTGGGGAAATCAGAAATAGCGATTCAAGACAGTTTATTGCTTTGAAAATAATTTTTTCCAGGTTAGAAGCTTGGAAATTTGTTGCGCTTGAACGGGTGTTTCTCTTTTCGAATCGCTTTGTCTTTCGCCGGTGATAGATGCCGGTTTCGGATTTAACTGAAAAACAGTAAGGACGCCGAATTCTTTTTCTTCGGCAATATTGAAAGTGTCCCCATATTCTTTTATTTCCTTGTTGCTGTCGGAGGAATAGAGAACCAAGAAATAATTTCCCTGTTTATAAACTGTCTCGGGTTTCATTTTTCCGTAATAATAAATTCCCTTCTGTCCCAAATAATACCAAAATGCCGGTTCATATTCATGAATGGTTTTTATGTAAACAGGATAACTATTTTGTTTGAATTCGGATGCGATATAATCCGTGATAAGAATCTGCTGCTCCTGCGTGACGCGATAATTATTAGGGAAAACATCTTCTTTTTCCACTTTCTTGTCTTGGATGGGAGCATTTTTTAGCTGGCTGAAATCATCTTTTAATTTTTGCGTGTTTGCAAAGGACAAAAATAATATCGCAGCCGCAAAAGCCAGAAGGCTTATTCTGTTTTTATCAGCGCCAAGGCTTTCAAATATGAGTCCGAGAAGAATAAAAGGCAGAGGCGCAACGACCAGGAAAAATCGTGGATAAATATAAAGTCCGTCGTAAGTTATGGCGAAAAAATAAAGAAATGAAGCCGCAAGCCAAAGAGCTGATATCAGCAAGAAATTTTTTCTTTCACTATCTTTTTCTTTTGTTAGTTTGCAAGCAAGCAATATTGTTCCAAAGAGGAACAATATCAATCCGGATGTTCTCCAGGGCAGTTTGTCGCTGCAAGTTTTGCAAGTGAGTCCCAAATCATATCCCTTGGGCCGGTTGCCGTTAATTGTGTCATTTCCGCTAATAATCAAAAAATATTCATAAGCGTGATATCGGAAATTTTGAAAAAGTTTTTCTCCGGATTTTTTGTCATCCTTTCCTGGATCTTGGGTTGTTTCATCGCTTGATTCCCCAGATATTTTTTCTTGAAAAAAAGCGATATCTTGTCCGCCAGTTTTTATTTCGTTAACAATCACTGGAGAATACAAGAACAGAAATATTGCGATAGCCAAGCCCCAAGTTTTCAATTTGAATTTAGGGCGTTTAATCAGTAAAAATATAATTGCTACTGCCGGGATAATGAAAAATGAATTGAAATGAATCTGAGTCGAAACTCCGATTAAAAAAGCGAAAAATAGAAACCATCGGTCTTTGTTTTTTTCTTTCTCGCTGACGCTTTGAAGCAAGGCGTAAAAAGTCAGAAGCGTTAAAAACGGAAGCACGTTCGGACTCCAAGAAAAGCGGGAATAGAGAACCATATAAACCGAAGTGGAAAAAATTGCCAGAAGTCCGATAGAAATGTTTTTGGAAAAGTATCTTCTGGAAAATAAATAAAATATTGGAAGAGAAAAAATAGAAAGGATCAGAACGAGCATGGCATGCCCGGTCGGGTTATTTCCGAAAACTTTGGCGCTCAAATATTCCATATAATAGAAAGCCGGACCGAGCCGGAGCGCTCTTCCGCCGCCGGCAGTCGGTCCTAGAAGCGGAAGATTTCCAATCCCTTTTTCTACTGCGGGAGAAACCATCAAATAATCATAAGACTGGTCGATTTCGAAGTGGAGCCATTTGGAAAAATGGAAAGTACGCAAAAAAATCCCCAAAAATATCAGGGACAAAACGAAGATTAATTCCCATTTTTTTTCTTTAATTTTTTCTAAAGAAAACATTTATTTTTTTAATTTATATTTTCTTTTTGCATCATTAATCCTTATCTTGAAAAGATCGCAAAGCATATTAAAAGGATCGCGAAATATTCTGACATGGCTTCTGATCGGATTCTGAAGGGTTATTGGAAGCTCCTTTATTTTAAATTTATATTTTCCGGCTAGAAATATGATTTCCGAATCAAAAGCAAAGCGCTTGATAGTCATAAGCGGAAAAATTTTCATAGCCGCATCTCTTCTGAATACTTTAAAGCCGCACTGAGTATCTCGGACCTTATAATTATTGATTATTATCGTTCGAATGATTCTGAAAGCTTTTTCCATTATTATGCGGTACCAGAGAACTTTTTGGATCACTTTTCCTCCAGGAACAAAGCGTGAAGCAATCGCTATGTCATATCCCTTGTTAATTTCGACAATAAATTTTTCCAGCTCTTCAATGGGAATGGCCAAATCGGCATCTAAAAACATCACAATATTATTGTTGCTTTTGAGTATCCCGTCGCATACTACTTTTCCCTTGCCTTCGTTTTCGTAATTGTCCATTATGGCAAGCGGAATTTCGTTTTGCAAATTTTTCAGTTCCTCTATGGTTTTATCGGTGCTTCCGTCATTTACCGCTATTATTTCGAAATTTTCGAAATTTCCCTCGAGGTATTTGAATATTTTTTTGATATTGCTTTGGATGTTTTTTTCCTCGTTGAAACACGGGATGACGACAGATATTTTTTCACTATTCATTTCTCTTTTTTCCCCTGATTTTAATTCAATTTAATTCTATTGTACCAGACCAAATTGTTAAGTCAATTGAGCTCAAGCGCTAGGCTCATTCCCGGATAATTCTTGTTCTACTTCTTCTTTTTTCTTTCTGAATATCAATGTTTTGACAATTTCCAGATCTTCTTTCTTGATTTCTTTTAAGATATATAGGACAAAAAGATAGAAAACGAAAAGAATAATCGACCAAGCAATAAAGGCTATTTCTCCTTTTGAAAATAACAGCGAGACTAAATACATTAGCGCTGCGGCGAAAATTGTTTTCAAAAATGTTTTTATTTTTATCAAAGCTCCGAAATCACGCCACAAATAATATAGTATCCAAATAGCGACAATAAAAGAGGCAATGGAAGTGGCGATAGCCGATCCGGTTATGGAATATTTTTTGATTAAAATATAATTTAAAATTGCGTTTATCAAAAAACCGACAATTGATATTTTCATTACCATTTTTGTTTTTCCGGCGCCGTTCAGGGCGAAACTCATTACATAGAAAATAGTCAAAAATCCGATGCCGTATTCCAAGATCGACATCGGAAACGCCCCAAGGGCATATTTTGCGCCGTAGAAGTCAATTAAAATCGGTTTGGCATAAATTGACATAAGGACGATCATTGGAACGAGGAGGAGCAGCATAATTCTGAGCGATTGAGCGAGGATTTTTTTGGTTTCTTCCGGGTTATTTTGGGAGGTGGATTTAGAAACCATGGGAAGGAGAAAAATTGTCATAGCGTAGAAAATATAATAGGGAATTCGTCCAACAGTGAGCGCAGCGTTATAAATTCCGGTCAAATTGTCGTCTCGGAGAATTGCTTTTACTAAATATAGGTCAATGCTGATCAAAAGTTCATAGGCCAAAAAGAATACAACAATTTGCCAAGCGTAGTTGGTAAGTTTTCGCCAGTCAAAATTTACGTCATCCTGAGCCGCCGCGGCGAAGGATCCCGAACGATTATCGCTAGCTATATTTTTTTGCAATTCTTCTTGTTTTTTGAGTTTTGGCCCAATGTAAAATTTATCAATCAAAAAAGCTACCAAAAAAACGCCTCCGGGAGCTATAATATATCCAACAATCGAACCCTCAACTTTCCAAAAATAAGCCAGTCCGATGACAAATACTATTCGGAAAATCGATCTGAGTGTTTTGAGAGTGGCTTGCAGATTGAACCTGTGAAGGCCGGTATAGTATGAAAAATAGAAAGAAGCACCGGCGAAAGCGGGGATTATTAGCGTGGATATTCTAAATAGCGGAATAAGAGTCGGATCGCCAAGCGCTTTGCAGATGAGGGGAATGGAAAAGAAAAATAAAATTGTTATTCCTCCGATGATAATAGTTTGCAAAACAATCGCCTGTTTCTTGATCGTTTTTACCATTCTGGGATTGATTTCAAAATATTCGCTGATATATTTGGCCATGGCGGTCGGAATTCCGTTTCCAATCAGAATGATAACCATCGTTGTAAGCGTGATGATGATTCCGTATCTTCCATAATCTGCCGGCCCCAAAAATCTTCCCAAAACAGAGTGAATCACAAAACCGGAGAGATTGAACAATATCTCCGAAAACGTAACCCACAAAGCTGATTTGGCGAGGTTGCTTTTCATAAGTTTTGCATTTGACTTTGCGCCATAGATTTATAATAATGGATTCAATATGGTTTTCAAAAAAATAAGGAGGGAACAACATGGAAATTGTATGCGAATGTAGATCCGAGGTCTGTGTCGGCATTTCTGATAAAGTGAGAATTCAGGTTGGAAAGTTAAATAGTCAGAGCTGGATTCATGCCTGTGTTTGTCCGGTATGCAGAAGAATCTATTCGTATCATACGGGAGATCCTGTTCTCACTGCGAGAGGGGAAATTACATTTTTTGTTGACGGGAAACTATCAACAAGAAGAAACGGAAACGGGAAAGGATCCGTCTTTGTTTAAGGTCTTTAGGCAACGCCTGAAGACCTTTTCACATCCTCGAAAACTTCTTCCTGCGTTCGGTTTCCGTCAATAATTTTCAAATTCCAAATTTCGGCGTATTTATCATAAATTTCTTTTTTCTTTTCCAAATATTCAATTCCTTGATCCGGTTTTCTTTCGCGTTGCATTATTATTTTTGGATTTGTTTGGAGGTAGATTGATAAATTTTCAATTTTCAATTTCCAATTTTCAATAAATTTCCAATTTTCAATGCCACAATTTTCCAAATAGCTAATATTAATCAAGGAATCGTAAAAAAATCTGTCGCTTAAAATAAAATCAAAATGTTCTTTTTCTAATTTTTTAAACAATTTTTTGAAACGCCAGAAGTCTATTCTTAAAAAAATCTTTCGAAGGATTATTCCCAGTTTATTTGACCTGGTTACGCTTTTCTCTTTGTTCTCATTTTCTTTTCCATAATCACAGCAATGATGGGAAGAAATTTTGTTGGCGATTCCAAACTCAATCGCGTGAAAATAAAAAACCCGCTTGCCTTGCGATTCTAGATATTTTTTTAATAGCTGGATTTGAGTAGATTTTCCTGAGCCGTCGAGGCCGGAGATCGAGATTATTTTCATTGAATTTTCTAATACATTAGCACCGCCACCGGTTCCATTTTGGCGACTACATTTATTATCCTGTTTTCCACCATCCCGCTGATTACTTCTTCCACGTCTTTGTAATACGCGCTGTCTTGCAGGATGACCTCTTTGGATTGGGCATTATATAATTTAACTTTTTTCTCTCTAACTTTGTCAAAAAGTTTTTTCTTATTTTCGGGAGTATCCGGATTCGGATTTCTTCTTCTTCCGGTTCCGTGTCCGGCGGAAAAGAAAGTAGAAACGTTTTCATCCGTTCCGACGCCAAGATAAGCCGGAGTAGCCATTGAAGAAGGAATAAAAACCGGTTCTCCGGTTTCTTTGAAAATCGGATGGTGCTGCATTCTTGCCGAGCCATTGGCACGAACCGATCCGTTTCGATGAACCCAGACATCTTTTTCGAAATGATTTTCCTTTTCGATTGAAATGTGCGGAGAATCGTAAAGCATATCCAAACTAACTTGCCGGCCAAAAACTCTTTCCATAGCTTTGTCTATTTGATCGGTGAGCACGGTTCGGTTGGCAAAGCCAAAATTAGCCGAAGCTCTATGGGCATTAATAAACATTCTTCCTTCAAGGCTGGAATCTTCATATCCAAAGAAATTTTTCAATTTCTCATGTTTCTTTATTTTTTGGTAAAGATTTTTGTAAACTTTTTTGAGCTGGCTGTCAAAAAGGGAGATTCCCAGTTCCAGCATCATTTTCTGGCTTTTGTGCTCTTTTGCTTTTGGAGTGTACATATAGGAAACATATTGTCCGACTAGTCCCGATCCGGTGTGCATAAGAAAAATATATTGCCCGGGACGCAAGCCGAATTTCTGCGCTACTTCCGAATTTTTTATTTCAGTAATTTTCATTAAATCCAAAAAATGATTTCCCGCCGCGCCCAAAATTCCCAGCCGATGTTGGGCGATTTTCAGAAATAATTTCGGCACAACATCTAAAATTTCCCGCACAGTCGGAATATCATTGCGAAAAAAATTTCCTCCTTCATAGGAATTTTCAATTTCATTTTTGGTTCTGGTCTGGAAATATTCAGTAAGCGGATGAATTCCGTCTCTAGCGATATCTACGGCCATTTGATAGGGAATCGGAACGCCTTGCAGTTTTTTGGTCGGAATAACTTTCACTAATTCCTTGAAAAGTTCATCAATTTTTTCCGGCGGGGTATTGTTTTCATCCAAATCGGTTTTAAGGAACCGCATTCCGCAATTGGGAGCGGTGTCATTAATTTGAGGAAAGAGGAAGTGCTCGCTAGCTGCTACAGTTCCAGTCGGAGCTTTTCGTCCTTTTTTGGGATGAACGTCGCTCATAGCGGCAATATGATGAAAAAATCTTTCATCTTCGGCAATATATTCCAATTGCTCAAAAGTTTCTTCATTAGGAAGCAGATTTTCCGAGGCATGCAAAATAACCGGTATTTTCATATTCGGGGTTTGAAATTCTTTTTTGCTGTTAGACAGACTAGTTATATTAGGCATACTTGACTTATAGGACTTATAAATTTTTGTAAATCTCTTGATATTTTTCTGCGACTTTTTTGATGTCGAAATTTTCTACGACGTATTTTCTGGCATTCTTGCCAATTTCAACATAACGATCTTTATATTCATAAACATCCAAAATCTTTTCGGATAACTGTTTCGCTTTTCCTGCTTCTATTGTAACAGAATTTTGGTCATTTGCGAATTCTCTGAGAATCGGCAAATCGGAAATGATCACTGGTTTTTCGCAGGACATTGCTTCAATAATGGCCAGAGGCACATCGAATTTTCCTTTCATATTTTGGACGGGAAAAATGCTGACGTCGCAAAGATTAAAAATGTCCTGCATCTCATAGCTTCCGTCATACTGAAAAGAAACCCTGTTGAAAATATTATTATTTTTTAATGTTGCTGCTACTTCATTTTTCTTTTGCGCGTCATTGCCGTTTTTTATCCGAACGGCCAGCGATAATTTGGCGTTGGGTATCTTTTTGGATATTTCAATAAAACTATTAATTACATCATCAATCGCTCCAAGCCGGGTATATTCGCCGGTAAAATTAATTACAAAATCATCCGACGCAAAACCGAATTTTTTCAAAAGTTCCAAACTTTTTGGAGCGGGGTAAAATAAATCAATATCAATTCCGGGATAAATTCTCTTTGTGCTGCCAAATCCCAATCTTTCTAATTCATTTTTGGAATAATCAGAGTAGGTGGTTATCAAATCAGCGAACAGTATCTTTTTTAAATCTTCATCGGAGTACAAATCTTCTCGGAGAGTAGCGATAGTTTGAATCGTTTTTCCCTTGGTTAATTTGGCAAAAGTTTTTATTAAAAACGAATTAAGTTTTGTCGGCGTGAAAAGATAGTGAACGATATCGAAAGTCCCTCTATTTTTTCGGAGAAACTTAATGAGTTTCATTTTTTGAGATAATCCGAAACTGCTTGAATCGTAGATATTTTCCTGGATAATGCTTTGCGGAAGATCTGGCAAAATTCCATTGGTCAGAATATGAACCTCGATGTTTTTGATATTTTTGGCCAGATAATAGGCAAAATTCTTGGAAGCTTCATCCCAAGGCGGACAAATTGGACGAGTGACTAGAAGTATTTTTTTCATCAATTCGAGATACATTAAAAGTTTTTATATATTTCCTTTTTTTCGTTATCAGCGACTACAGTTATGCTGATTTTCTTGTTGCTCAAATTTCCGAAGTCGGACTTCGTAAGGTTTATTTCCTTTTTCGCACCTTTGGCTATTTCAACATCCGCTTCTTTTAATATATCTTTATCGCTCAATACCGCCCAGTGGAATTTGGTCTGGTCGCTGTTATTTTCAATCACAAAATTAAGGTTGTCGTTTTTGGGGTTTGCAAAATAAATGACCCACCAGTTTTGGGACTGCGGAGACGCTTGGCGAGTTTCGGCGTAGGCCAGGAAACCGAAGCTTAGAATAAGAAATATTATTAATGCGATGATTATTTTTTTCATTTATTTCTGTAATAAATATTTATTTCTTTCCCATCATATACTTGCCAGAATTCTTTTGATTTTTGAAATTGGGCGCTGTCGAATTGGGGATTGACCATTGCAAAATTCACCCCTAAATCATTGAAGCATTTTTGTCCTTCCGGAGTGTTGGGCGTCGAAATCATCCAAAGCGTGCACATTTCCCTTGGCTTGGTCTCATCTTCATATCTTTTGAAATACCCTCTGGAGAAAGGATAATTGTATCCGTTCATAAAAGATAACTTTATCCAAGAATCCGCAGTAATATAGTTGTGGTCTTTTACTGCCAAATCTGATTTGGTGGCATTTTTTCCAAGATAATCAGAAGCATCAACAGTTTGAAGCGCTTTTTGATAATTGCTTTGGGCTTTAATGGATTGAGAATTATCGTAAAATCCGTTTGCTAAAGCAAAGACAAATAGCATAAAGCATACAGCATAAAACAATTTTTGATTTATATAATATTTTCCGTCAGCAGATTTTATTTTATCTATAATATAAGCCAGAGCAAAGGCTCCGGAAATTGCGAGCGGAAAGGAAGCGTAATTGGCGATTCTGGCGGAAGGAAGGTCGAGAAGCAAGATCTGAGGCCAGAGAGACATTACTAAAATTGAAATAGCCCATCCAGAAACGAAAGCAATTTCATAATTTTTTCTTTTTTTGATAGCGATTAAGATTACAACGCCAACGAGTCCCAAGATCATCCTCGATTCTCCTGCTGTTAACTTGAGCTGATTGAATGTTAATCCGGCGCGAGTATCTTTTGATGGTCCGCCAACTGCCGTTCCAACTGCCTTGGCGTTGAGATAAGCTGGCATATAAACTGCGAAAACAAAGAGAAGGGAAACAAAAATTAGTATTAATATTTGAGGTTTTAGAATTATTTTCATCCATTCCTTGAAATGAGAACCTATTTCGTTGTAATTCAAAATTGAGAAAATAATGGCGCTGAAAATAAAGATAAAGATAAAAATAAATGTTGTCAAATGATGGGTATAAGCCATTCCGAGAGTTGAGAGAAGAGATAGGGAAAGAAAAATCGAGTTTTTTTCCTTGAGAGCGCGGAAAATAAAATATATCGAAAAGGGGATCAGCAAGTTTCCTATCGTGTTGCCAATTACTCCCCCGCTGACAAATTTGGCCTGTGAAGATGAAATTGCATAAAGCGGACCGATCAGGAAAAGTGAAATTATTCCAGCGTTTTTTCCAAATGAGTAATTTTCAAATAACCGGATAGTTGTAACGAAAATTGCCAAAACGCTGACAATATTGACCAGAAACAAAATTAGAATTGGAAAATACGAGACAAATTCAACGCCGGAAATTATTTGCACAGCTGCAAAAATTAGATGTTCCCCGATAATAAAATCGGCAATTTTTTCCGGCTGGCTCACTTGGTAATTTCCATCAATTTGGATAATATCGCTTTCCGCATAAATTGGAAGTTTCCCGGTTTCGGCAATGGTTTTTGTCCAATACATATGATGGCCGAGATCGGTGGAGGTGGGGAAAATAGAATTTTTAAGATAAGCGGTTTTGATGAAAATTGTTAAGAATAAGAGCAATATTATCAGGATGATTTGGTTTTTAGAAAAATTAAAAGCACTATCCTTTATTTCTCCTTGTTTTTTATTCTTAATTTTATAAATCGCGAAACAGACAGCAGAAAAAACAAAAATTCCTAGAATTATTGATATTTTAGTGAATAGGATATTCAATCTTCCCATTAGCATCATCAGAAGGTCGACAATAATAATACTGAAACCGAAAGAAAAAACAAATTTTTCAATAGACGAAAAGAGTTTCTTTTTGGATTCAATAGCGAGCAGCAAAAAATAGCCGGGAATGAAAAGAACCAAGATTATTGAGATATAGAAGATGAATTGTGAGGATATAAATCGAAATGCCATTTAATCTTTTGTCATTCCTGCGAAAGCAGGAATCTACACAAACGATAATCACAAGCTTAATGTATAAATATCAAGACTAGTGTAATCCGACGGCGTAGATTCCTGGTCAAGCCAGGAATGACATGACGGGTATTAATATTTTTTTATGATATTTTCTATTTCTTCTAAATACTTTTCTGCAATAATTTCCCATCTATAGTTTTCAATCACAAACTGCCGTGCTTTTTCGCCAAATTCTTTTCGGAAATTATCGTCAGCTAATAATTCATTGATTTTTCGTATCCAAGCATCAGTATTTTCCGATTCAACCAAGAATCCGTTTTCTTCATTTATTATAGCATCTTTCAAGCCTTCAAGATTAGAGGCGATAACCGGAATTTTGCAAGAAGCGGCTTCAATCACTGAAATGCCAAATCCTTCCATGTCGCTGGGAACTTTAATATTGGGCTGAATGAATAGGTCGCAAGCATTGAATAAAATATTTCTGACATTATCCTCGACATATCCCAATAATTTAACTCTTGATTCCAATTTTGTTTCCCTGGTGGCATCATGGATGTTTTCCTTGTCTGGTCCGTCGCCGGCAATAATATAAATGACATTTTCCGGAAGCTTGGGTAAAACATTTCGAATGAACCAAGCGGCTCCTTTTCGTTTAGCCAGCCGGCCGGAAGTGAGCAGAAATTTTTTATTTTCGATCGTTTCTCCAATTATTTTTTCAATCTCTTGGCGCGAATGATTCCCGATATTTTTTTCAGTGTCGACTCCATTAGGAATAAAAACCACTTTATTTTCCGTAATTCCTTTTTCCTTGGCGACTTTGACCGTTTCATTTCCTACCGCAATAAATTTATCAACGCTGTGCTTCAAAAATATATTTACCCAGAGCTTTTGATAGATGGCTGATTTGAAAGTCAAATCCAGTCCGTGGACGACGCAGATTATTGGTTTCTTGGGGAAGAAGAACTTTAATTTGTAGGTCGCTATTCCCAAAACTCCGTCGCCAAGCAGAATGGCATCGTATTTTCTGGCAATAAGTAATGATTTAATTATCGCATAAGGCAAAAATAAAGGCAGAAATATTTTGCCTTTTTTGTTCGCGATTATTTTGACCTGCGCAATTTTCCCGAGCCATTTTCCCAGTTCGTAATTCTGGTTCTCGATTCCGCCGACAATCGGCGGATAAGCTCGAGAAATAAATAAAATTTTCATCAAATGTTTTGAAATATTAAACAAATATTTTTAGAAAGCGGGGAAACTATGTTTCCCCAGAGAAAACTGAATTTATTTTTCTTATTTCAGTTCCTAAATCTAACCTTCGGACTTCTTTGATGATATTTTCCATCGTTTCTTTCGCTCCTTCGGCGGAATAAAATCCGTAGCTTGAAGTTGTAAGCCAAGTGTGATGAAAACCATCTTTGTATTGAGCTATTCCTCCAGCCCATAGCCCTTTTTCGTTAGGACCCAATGCAAAACATCTGATGTCGTTCCCGTTTTGTATAACAAGCATAGTCCAAAGATTCATAGTCCCTCCTTTTTTCTAAGATTAGAAACTGCTTCCCCTATCCTTTCTGTGGCTGCCTCCATTAGCAGGACAGCGTCTCCGACTATTGATCTTTCGTCATATATTCCTGATTGAACCGCTTTTCTCAACTTCGATAGTTACTCTTGCATTGTCTTCACTCCAATGCATATTTGAGCTACATCTGCATCATTTTCTGCAATTTTTTTACGCATGAGCAACCTCCTTCATTAAATTTTTACCTTCTAAAAATATTCGTTTTGAAAAGAGCTGAAAAATAAAACTATTTCTTATACTTTTCCTTCCTGATCAAATACATCTGATCTTCAGTAAGTTTGCGGCTGGATTTGACCATATCGGCGATGAGGGCGAAGATAACAAATTGCATACCAATGAGAAGCAAGGTGATGGCGGCCAAAAGATAGTTTCGGTAAGGAGTAATCTTAAAATCCTGGAAATACATTACGGCGAAAACTAGGAATAATATAAACGAAGCGGATATCAAAATTAATCCTGGACCGCCGAAGAATTTCATCGGACGGACATCGCGGACAGCTTTAAGGATTATTCGGCTGCTATTATTTATATATTTATAAACGCTTTTTACAACTCGTGATTCTCTATCGGCGAAATAAATAACTTCAACCGGAACCCAAATTACTTTCAGGTTTTTTCCGATGGCATCAATGATAGTTTCCTGAGTGTAGGTAAAATTTCCCGGAAGATTCAGTCTTAGTAAGGTTTCACGGTTGTAGGCTCGGAATCCGCAAGTGAGGTCGTTGATTTTGTAGTTCAAAAATTTTCCAATAATAGAAGCGATCACGCGATTAAGAAAACTTTTTATCCAGGGAATATTTTTGGCTTTATGTTTTCCAAACCGGTCGGCACTTACCATATCGGCTTCGCCATCCAGAATCGGTTTGATTATTTTGGAAATATCTTCTGGATTAAATTGTCCATCGGCATCAATGTTAACCATAATATCGGCGCCATTCCTGAGGGCTTTTCCGACCGAAGTCCGGAAAGTAATTCCGATTCCGCGATTTACATTGTGGGAAAAAACAAAATCAGCTCCGGCTTCCCGGGATTTTTGGACGGTTTTGTCTTTTGATCCGTCATCCACGACTTGAACAAAAACCTCATCGATTCCGGGAATGTTTCGGGGTATTTCCTTTATGGTTTGCGCTATTTTTTCTTCTTCGTTATAGGCAGGAATATTAACGACTAGTTTCATAAAAAACTACGAATTACGAATTTTGTACAAATATACAAATTTCGAATTTATTTAGCTTGTTTTTTGATAATAAGTGATCCGACATTAACGCAGTCAAAATCGCATTTGGCGTTTTTGGTTCCTTGTTCGACATATTCTTTTCCGCAGTCGTTGAGTTTTTGCTGACACTCGGACTTGCTTTCTTTGAAATAATTCATATTAGGTTCATAACCGAAATAGCTCAGCACAAAATAGGAGACAACGACGAGTCCTGTAAGCCAGATTATAAATTTAATTAGTGAAAACATATGAATGCAAATTGTCGCGAATTATACCGAATGAATTCGAATTCATTCGTTTTATATTCGCAACTATTAGCGTTTAACGTCTTCCAATCCCTTTATAAACAATTCCTAATTTTTTGATAGATTCTTTGTCCAGGCAGTTTTTTCCGTCGATCACTACTTTTACCCTGTTTTTTTTAAGGTCTTCGGCGGTTATTTTTTTGAATTCATCGTGATCGGTGGCTAAAAGTATGGCGTCCGATTTTTTGAAAAGTTCGCTTAGGCTTTTGGCGGTTGATTTTTCCAGAACAAATGGATCAAAGACAAGAACGTTTACTTTGTTTTCCCTAAGTAATTTTACCAATTCTTTCACAGGAGATTCTCGAAGATCAGAAACGTTGGCTTTATAGGAAAGTCCTAAAACTCCGACGGTTGTTCCATTAAGAGGCATTTTGACTTCATTAAGGGCGTCTTGCAGAAGTTCAATGGTGTATTCCGGCATAGAAAGGTTCACTTTTCTGGCAATTTTCATAAATTCATGATCAAATCCGGAAAGTTTGGCTCTTTCTATCAAGTAATACGGATCAACCGGTATGCAATGACCGCCGACTCCGCAACTCGGCCAATGAGCCATAAAAGAAAAAGGCTTGGTCGAAGCGCCTTTGATAACCTCAACGACGTCAATTCCCAACCTGTCAAATGATTTCGCCAATTCATTTACGAAAGCGATATTAATGTCTCGAAATGAGTTTTCGATAATTTTTACCGCTTCAGCTTCTCGGATGGAACTCATTTGCATAATTTGCCCGTCGACAATATTCTCATAAAAATCAGCCGCGCCTTGAAGTCCGGTTTTATCAAGAGAACCGACTACTCGCGGAATATTGGTTACGTTCCATTTAAGATCGCCGGGATTGATCCTTTCCGGACAATGGGCAAGATGGTAATCTTTATTGACTATGAAGCTGGCTTCTCGGAACATCGGTTCGATTACTTCTTCGCAGACTCCCGGATTAATGGTTGACTCAATGATGACGAGTTGTCCTTTTCGGAAATTTTTAATGATCGATTCAATGGCGCCTCTTACGGGAGTTAGATCGGGAAGCTTTTTTTCATCTATAGGAGTTGGAACGCAAACAATTAAAATATCGCATTTCTTGATTATTTTTGCATCAGTGGTAGCGTGGATGTTTACTTTCGGAAGGTTGATTTCCAGAAAGTTTTCTTTGATAGGACTTTTTCCGGAATTTATTTTTTTGACTTTTTCCGCGTCATTTTCCAATCCATAGGCGTCATATCCTCGGAGCGCTGCTTGAACTGCCAGAGGGAGTCCAACATAGCCAAGACCGATAATACAGACTGATTTGTTCTTCTTTTCCATGTATTTTTGCTGGTAATTAAATATTATTTACTACGCTTTGATTATAACAAAAGACGCCGTTGTTAGCAATGTATGACCAGCTTAAGCGGGATAAATTTTTCAATTTGTGGTAAAATATATTTGTATGAACTGGTATTGAGTAACACCCATAATTATTTGAAAACATCACGGAAATTATCATCGAATATGCCAAGTATCTGAATCCCATAAAAGTGCATTGCAGTTTCTCGTAACGAATAACCAGTTTCCGGTAAGTATCCTCCCAAGCAAAGCATCTCTCGATTTTGTAACGTTCTTTGTAAATATGAGCTACCGGAGAAAAGTCATTCCAAATTTTCTCAATCTTTTCCGGATTCTTTCTGGCTCCGACGTTAGGACGAATAACAGGAATCATTCCCGCCTAGCGAATAATCGAATGATTAAACTCCGAATAGAATCCCGAATCCAAGGTAATGAATGATTGATTCAAATCCCAGCCGAGAAAAAAAGCAGTTTCCAAAAGATTAGTGAATGATCTGTCGAACAAAACCATGTCGGAAACATTAACCGGATTAACGGCAAAAGGGGCAATCATATTCCCGTTATTATCCGCTATACAAAGCACTTTCTCTCCTTTTTGATGTTTGTGTCCCGAGTATCCGATTTTTTCTCCCCTTTTTTAGCTACGACATTTGAGCCGTCGCCGTGGAGAATAGTTAAATCCAGTTTTCCTAACTTATCCAAAGTGATAATGGAATTTTCAAATAGTCTCTGATAGCTTCCATCCTTACTCCAGCGGTTATGCCATTTATACACGCTCGACCAATAGTATTCATTCTTGTAGGTTTTTAATTGCCTCCATTGAGTTCCGGTATACAGGACTTCAAGGATGTAATTAAAAATCTTGTAAGTTGAGATTTTAGCTTCCGGTCCTTTCACCGGAACTCGCAGATGCGGTTTGATATGCCGATTGAAATCCTTGAGAGACACTCTAACTGGCAACCTCTTTTTGATTTTTGTTTTTGTTTTAGCCGTCATAGATAAGTGTTAAAATTTAGACTGCTATTTTAATAGCAAACAACGCTTTATTTTAGCACTTATTCGTGATTTACTAAATACGTACGAGTTATATGAGAATAGGAATCAATGCATCTTTTGTCAGGAAGCCGAATACGGGGATTGGACAAGTTTCAATTAATTTCTTGAAGAAATTAATTGAGAATCATGAATCAGGAATTATGAATCATGAGTTTGTTTTGTATTTGGAGGAAGACTTGCCGGAAGATATTAAATTACCCGAAAACTTCAAGAAAGAAATATTTCTGCCGTTTTGGAAGCGGGATGATTTGATTCGAAAAATTTGGTGGGAGAAAATGTTGCTTCCTAAAAAAGTGACACAGGGCAAATGCGATGTGCTGGTTAGTCTTTATCACTCCCCGACAATATTATCAGATGCGACATTTCACATAATGCTAGTCCATGACATCATTCCTGAACTGTTTCCAGAATATATCAACAATTGCCGAAAAAAGAAATACTGGAAGCTTACCAAGAAAGCTATTTTAGAAGCGGATAAAATAATGGCAGTTTCCAGTCGGACAGAAAAAGACCTGATCCAGCATCTGGGAGTAGAGCCGGAAAGAATTTCTGTAAATTATCCCGATGCGGATGAGATTTACAAAAAAGAAGTTTTTGAAGAAAAAAGCAAGAAAGTTTTAGGAAAATATGGATTAAAATCAGGATATATTTTGGGAGGCGGAGGATTGGAAGTCAGAAAAAACACAGAAAGATTGATTCGGGCATATCACAAGCTCCTGGAAAGCAACAAAAGAACGCATTTTATCAAGGATTTGCCGAAGTTGGTAATATCCGGAAAATTGATGCCGGAGCTCAAGCCGCTCGTGACTGATGTGGAAAAATTGGTGAAAGAATTGAATTTAACAGGGCAGGTAAAATTGTTGGACTTCGTTCCTCAAGAAGATTTGCCGGTGCTGTATAAAAATGCGTTAGTTTTTGTTTACCCGTCGCTCTATGAAGGATTTGGATTGCCGGTTTTGGAAGCGATGAATCAGGGTATTCCAGTAATTACTTCCAAAAATTCTTCGCTTCCGGAAGTGGGAGGTGATTCGGTTTTGTATTGCCATCCGGAAGATATTCAGGATATTGCGATGGTGATGAGAAATGTTATTCTGCATGGACATTTGCGCGATGAACTGCGAAGAAGAGGAAAAGACCGAGCGCAAAAATTTTCGTGGGATAATTTTGTGGAAAAGTTGTTTAATGTAATAGAGAATTTGAAATAAAAAAATGTCATCTCGAGCGAGCGATAGCGAGTCGAGAGATCTAATAGCAGTTCTGATTAGATTTCTCCACTCGATTATTTCTCGCAAAGCTCGAAATAATCTCGGTCGAAATGACACAGAATTTTAAAACAGCAAGTTAAAAATAAAAAAGGCCAAGGGGTTTCCCAGGGCCAGTGTCGGTTTTTCAGAACAGTTTCGATTCAAGTCAGAGACTTGAACCGACGCAGGTTTTTCAGAACAGTTTCGATTCAAGTCAGAGACTTGAACCGACGCAGAGTGAATAGTTCCAAATTTTTAATTAAATTAAAAAGAGGAACCTTACGGTTCCTCGGGGATATCTTGCATGTGGGATGATATTTCTTTGTTGATATTGCTAATATTTTGTGTAATGAATACATTAGCCAATATCATTGCTATCACCAAAACAAAAGATGCGACGAGAATAATTTCTGCTGAAAACTTCAGCTCTTCTCTGGCAAAATTGTTTTTTACATTTTTTGCGATCTTGTGCCCTAATGCGATAAGGCCAAGTGAAACGAACATTGCCACATACGCCAATACGAGTAGTGTATCATTATACATATTATAGCCCTCCAGTTTTATTTTTTCTATAACGTACGATGCTCTCATATCTCCAACAATTTGTCAATAATCTCAATAAACCGAAATATTATCTTATTTTGGTGAATTTTTTGCTGGTTTTTTTCTTAATTTTACTTTCTAATACTGGAGTTTTGCCGATACGGATGGGGGATTTTATTTTCTTTTCATTTATATATTTAATTTTTGCTTTGTATCGTCCGGGGTGGAGCTTTTTGTTTTTTGTGGGAACAATTGCTTTGGAAAACATAAATTTGGCGCCGGATTCTTTGGGATTATTCGTTAGGCCGTATCAATTAATCGGCGCGCTGACGATTTTTTCTCTGCTTCTTCGATATTTTACCAAACGCTTGAATTTTGAACTGGTAAAATTGAAATGGTTTGACTATGTGATTGGTGTTTTTGCGCTGGCTGGATTTTTGAGTTCATTTTTCGCAATTAACAAAGGAGTGGCTTTTAAACAATCAATAATTATTTTTTCTTTTTCGGCTCTATACTGGCTGGTTCGGAATTATATTCAAACGCTAGAAGATTTGAAAAGAATCATGCCGTTTTTCTTGGGTTCATCAATAATTGTTGTTTTTTATGGTATCTGGCAAAATATTTTGTTTTTGCGCGGTTCAAATTCGTTTGAAGTAATGCCGGGAAGACCGAATTCAGTATTTACAGAGGCTGACTGGTTAGGTATATTTATTGTAATTTTAATAGCCGTAATATATACGATAATTTATCAAATTTCTAATTCACCTAATTATCTAATTTCTAAACAAATCCCAAATCTCAATTTCCAAAATACGAAATACAAAATACTAGATACCAAATACTTTACGTTAGCTGTTTGCTATCTTTTTCTCATTCCAGTTTTTATTCTTTTGATTCTGACAGTTAGTCGCAGTGCTTGGCTCGGAGCGGGATTTATAACTTTAGTATTTTCGAAAGCTAGTTTTACTAATTTTTCGTTTCATCCAAAGGATTGGCAAGGGAAGCAATTTTTATCCATATTACAATTTCTTGCTATAGCAATAATTTGTAGTATTGGGATTGTTTACGTTTTTCATCTCACGAATTTTCAACTGTTTAATCGTGCGCAAAGTACCGGGTCGGGAATGCAGAAAATAACCATTGCCTGTGATGTATCGAGGTTGAACCTCGATACATTGCCAGAAATCGATACATTGCCAGAAAAGATCGGGGATATTCCAGAGTTGGAACAATATGGATGTCGGCATATTAATCTGGAAGATATAAATCAAGAAAGAGAAGCAGGGTTTGAGATACGAGAAATATATAGGGCTGATCCTAATATGAGTATTCGCAGCCAAATTTATCAAAAATCAATTGAGCAAATCAAAACGCATCCGATTTTCGGAATCGGCTGGGGAAATATTTCCAGTGTTTTGGGAAAGGATGAAAGGGGAACAGGACTCAATTCCAGCAATATTTTCTTGGAAGTTTGGTTGGGTTCCGGAATAATCGGGCTTCTTGCCTTTCTTGCTATCTGGGTCTATATTTTCGTAAAATCAGTAGTATATTGTATGCGGAATGATTCCGAGAGCAAGATAATCGGATTATTTATGAATCTTGGATTTTTTGCGCTTTTAATTCCAAATCTATTCAACGCTGGTGTTTATCTTGGATTTTTGTGGGTTTATTTTGGAATAGCGTTATCGCTAAGTTTTAAGAAAGAATAATAAATGCGAATTGGAATCGATATTCGAAATATCGGGAAACAAAGAACCGGCGATGAAGTGGTGTTTTTTAATTTGGTGAAAAATTTGGCGAAAATCGATAACGAGAACGAATATTTGCTGTTTACCGACACAGCCGATACTACAGTATTACAGTATACTGTAGCGAGATTGGGAATTGTGGATAAGAAGAATTTTAAGACCGTTTCTCTTTCCTTGTCATTCCTGCGAAAGCGGGAATCTAAGCTTCCGAAAAGTCGATTATGCAGATTCCGCATCAAGTGCGGAATGACATTAATAAACAACAAATTCCTTTGGAATCTTTGGACTTTGCCGAATTATCTTAGAAAAAATCCAGTAGACGCTTATCATACGCAATACATTACTCCGTTTTTTGTTTCAAAAAAAATAAAAATTATTACCCATATCCACGACGTTTCTTTTTTGGCTTTCCCGGAATTTATCAAAAAGTCAGACTTATTTTTTCTGAAAGTTCTGATACCCATGAGCATCAAGCGGGCAGATAAGGTTATTGCGGTTTCCGAATTTACCAAAAAGGAAATTATTAAATATTACCAAACTGATTCGGAAAAGATTAAAGTGGTTTACAATGCCGTAAGCGAAGATTTTCTCAAAAGTGACTATTCCGGAAATGAACTTTTTGCAATTAGAAAAAAATATAATCTTCCGGAGGAATATATTTTATACATTGGAACGCTTCAGCCGAGAAAAAATATTCCAATGCTGATCCGGGCTTTTGCTGAAGTGAAAAAAAGAATGCCAGAAATAAAATTAGTGCTGGCTGGAAACAGGAATGCGCATAATTTTGACAAAAGAATAGACGAGGAAATTGCCAGATTAAATTTGTCGGACGGTATTATTTTTTCCGGATTTGTCGAGGAAGAGGATAAATCGGCCTTGTTTTTGCTGGCGAAAGTTTTTGTTTTTCCTTCACTTTATGAGGGATTTGGAATTCCGATCCTCGAGGCAATTAGCCGGAAAATTTCGGTTTTAGCTTCGGATATTCCGGTTCATCGCGAAATAGCCGAAGACGGAGCATTGTATTTTAATTCAGAGAGCATTGATGAAATGCAAGAAAAATTATATAATATTCTGGCAGATGAAAAATTAAGAGAAAACTTGATTAATCTCGGAACGAAGAGGCTTGATTTTTTTTCTTGGAAAAAAGCTGCATATAAATTGTTGGAAGTATATTTAAAAAAGTAAAATAATTCCCCAACTAATTTACAAATACATTACAAATATACAAATTATATTTTTTTTATAATTCCTGTGCATTTGTAGATTTGTAGTCGATTTGTATATTTGCGGGTTATAAGCAAATGGATAATTTATCAAGCCGAAGAAGTTTTTACATGAAAGACGAATCCAATAATCCAAAGAAAAAAAGAAAATGGCTGAAAATAACCTTAATAATTTTGGCTGTACTTTTTGTTATTGGAGGAGCTGTTGCTTTCAAGACCGGATATATTCTCAACAAAGTTTCTACCAAAGGAGGCCTTTTTTCAAGCCTTCTTCATTCAGTTCCCGGAGTGGGCGATACGGTTAAAGGCGAAAAAGAAGGAAGGATAAACATTCTGCTTTTAGGAATGCGCGGAGAAAATGTTTCTGGCGGAGGGCTTTTAGCTGACACGATAATGGTAGTAAGCATAAAGCCGGCCGAAAATAAGATTGCAATGATTTCGATTCCACGAGATCTTTATGTTCAAGTTCCCGGGACGGAAAATCAGGAGAAAATAAATGCTGTTTATGCTCATGGAATGGAAAGAGGAAAGGAAGGAGGAATTGAAGATATGCAAAGAGTGGTGGGGGAAATAACCGGGATAGAAATACATTATGGCGTTAGTATAAATTTCAAGGGGTTTACAGATTTGGTTGATGCGGTTGGCGGAATAGAAGTGACATTAAGCAAGCCTTTTACTGAAGCATTGCAGTTTAATGAAGCTCAAGTTTGCGATGGAGATAAAGGCGGCGTATACACTGTTCCGACCGGAGAATTTGACATAAAGAAAAATGAAAAAGGAAAAATCGTGGCTCAATATCCTCTTTGTACCAATGCTAATCCGGAATGCGGAGGAAATTTTGCTTTGCCAGCGGGACTCAATAAATTGGATGGCGCGACGGCGCTTTGTTATGCCAGATCAAGATATGGTTCCAGCGATTTTGAAAGGGCTAAGCGCCAGCAGTTGGTGATTCAAAGCATAAAAGATAAGGCAATGAGTATCGGAACGCTCAGCGATTTTGGAAAGGTGAATGCGGTTCTTAACGCTCTGGGAGACAATGTGAGAACTGATATGCAGGCTTGGGAAATGAAAAAAATGTTTTCAATTTATCAGGGGATACAAACCCCGCAAATAATTCAGAGGGTGATGGAGGATTCGGAGGAGGGACTTCTTTATGCTCCGCAAAATACCAACGGAGCCGGATATATCTTGCTTCCCAGGGGAGACAATTACGACAGAATCAAAAATATGTTTGAAAACGTATTCACATTGGGAAGCCAGTCAGATGCAAAACCAAGGTAAGTTGAAAGTTCGTAAAGCCTGTAAAGTTTATAAAGTAAAAAAGTATGTATGATTTGATAATTATCGGTGCCGGACCAGCAGGCTTTGGTGCTTCGATATACGCTTCCAGATATAAAATAAAGCATTTGGTAATCGGCAAAGAATTTGGCGGACAGATTGTGAAAACTTCAAGAATTGAAAATTGGCCGGGATTTGAGTCGATTTCCGGCCCTGAACTTATTGGAAAATTTTCCGATCAGGCAAAAAAATTGGGAGCAGAAATTATTCAGGATGAAGTCAAAAAGATTTTCAAGCAAGATAATTTATTTAGCGTAGAAACGGCAGGGGGAGTTGAGTATCAGACAAAAAATATTATTTTAGCGCTGGGAATGAAGCCGAGAAAATTAAATGTTCCCGGAGAAGATGAATTTGTCGGCAAGGGAGTTTCTTACTGCGCCATTTGCGATGCGATGTTTTTTCGCGGAAAAGATGTGGCAGTTGTTGGAGGCGGAGATTCAGCGGCAAAAGCGGCCATTCATCTTGGGGAATTCGCCAGCAAGGTAAATATTTTTTATCCGGAAGGAAAATTAATAATGGAGCCGGCGCTTCAAGAAAAAATAAAAGAAAATGAAAAAATAGATTTGTGCGAATGCCAGGGAGTTGCTCGGATAGAGGGAAACAGCAAGGTTACGGGAATCGTCTGCAAGTTCAAAGATGAAAACAAAAAAATTCCGGTTTCTGGAGTTTTTGTTGAAATCGGATCAGTTCCCGGAGTGGAAATTGCAAAACAAATCGGGGCTGAGATGGATAGCGAGGGATATATTATTGTAAAAAGCGATCAAAATACTAATATTTCCGGAATATATGCGGCAGGAGATGCTACTACCGGGTCGAATAAGCTTCGCCAGCTCATTACCTCTGTTTCTGAGGGTGCAATTGCGGCCAGTAGCGTATATCAAAAAAATAAATTGGGGAATTAACGGATTTGCCTTTTGGGTGTATTATTGAATTAGGTTGGATTGAATATTCACCCTGTTAAGTAAATTTTAAATTTTTTTTGTAATTTGTATCTAAGTTTTTGTGAATAATTGTAATTTTAGTAAATATTAAAATGTAGGTTAAAATAAAAATTTAAAATTATTATTTTTAACATTGTTAGCAATGTTAAAAATAATACTTAACAGGGTGAAAATATACAAACAAAAATTTAATGTAGAATCAACAACGCAGATTGAATTTATTGATATTACCGACAAGGTTCAGGAAGTAGTCGATGATTCTGGAATAAGAGAAGGACAGGTGGTGATTTATTCCCCCCATACTACGATGGGAATAATGATTAATCATAATGAGTCGATGCTCATTCAGGATTTTCAAAAAGTTTTTCATCGTTTGGTTCCGGTAGATAATCAATATTCGCATGATCTATTTGAGCTCAGGAGAGGGAGAAATGCCGACGGAAGAAGCAATGGACAAGCTCATTGCCAGAATATTTTAATCGGTGTCAGCGAAACCGTTCCGGTTGAGAAGGGGAAGATGCTTATTACTGAAAAACAGTCAATTTTTGCGGTAGAATTTGATGGTTCAAGAAAAAGAGATTTAGTTGTTCAAGTGATTGGAATATAATAGGGATACAAAGGCCAAAGGCTACGGCGCTATTTTGTGAAAAAAATATAAAGAATTTTTAATCTTGCGCTTTTAACTCTTAGCTTTTATTTATGATCCGCTTAGTAAACGATCTGATGAGGAAGGGTTATCTGAAATCAGATATTATTATCGATGCCTTTTCTGAAATTGGAAGAATTGAATTTGTTCCTTCGGAATTCGAAAAAGAGGCAGAAGCAAATATTCCCCTTCCGATAGGATATGGACAAACAATTTCTCAACCGCTCACGATGGCTTTTATGTTTGAACTTCTGAATCCGGAAAAAGGACAAAATATCCTGGATATTGGCAGTGGTTCCGGATGGACAACAGCGCTTCTTTCGTACATTGTCGGCCTCAAGGGGAAAATAATTGCACTTGAAAGAATTTTGGAACTTTGCGAGCAAGGGAAGAAAAATACAGACAAGTTCCACTTCGTTAGAGATGGAATAGCTGAATTTTATTGCGAAGATGGCAACAATGGATTTGAAAAGAATGCTCCTTATGATAGGATTTTAGTTTCGGCAATGACCGATGACGTTCCAGATGCGCTCAAGAGCCAATTAAAAATAGGAGGAAAAATGGTTATTCCTGTTCATAATGATATCTGGTATTTGGAAAAAAAGGGAGAAGATGATTTCTACAAAGAAGAGTTCCCCGGATTCTCTTTTGTACCGCTTATTCAAAAATCGTAAGAATTCAGGACATAAGTTCTAAAGATTTCAAAATGTTAAATAAAGGAATAAAAATTTTAATTTTATTGATTGTCATATTGGCTGCAATTGCCGGTTCTTTTTTTTATTTTCGCTACCAGGTTTATTATTCCCATGGCTCATATGAAAATGTGAAAATATTTAAAATAGAAAAAGGAGAGGGAAACAGCGCAGTTTCGGATAAATTGAAAAAGGAAGGATTGATTTCGAGTAAAATCTACTTTTATTATTATTCGCGGACGCACGAATTGCTGAGCAAAATTCTTCCTGGAGATTATGAATTGAATGGAAAAATGACTATCCCGGAAATAGCAGCAACAATAACGCGAGAGCAAAATAAATTTTTAAAAATAACTTTTCCAGAGGGTTGGGATAGTAAAAAGGTTGCAGAAAGACTCTCTTCCAAGGGTTTTTCCGGAGCTGAGTTCTTGGATATCGTCAAAAATCCGTCTTACGACTTAACAAGCAAATATTCATTTTTTAGCCTGCTTCCCAGGGGGATTTCTCTGGAAGGATATCTTTTTCCTGATACCTATTTTTTTTCCCAAAAACTTACATCTGAAGATATAGTTAGAAAAATTCTCTCTGATTTTGACAACAGATTCGCTCCCGATCTCAGGGATGAAATAAAAAAACAAGGAAAAAGCCTTGAAGATATTGTAACGATGGCTAGTATTATTGAACGGGAAGTCAAAAAAGAGGAAGACAAGAAAACAGTCAGCGGAATATTTTGGAATCGCATAAAAAACGGCCAGCCCCTTCAAAGTTGCGCTACAATCGCCTATATCCTGGGAGAAAATAAAAAACAATACTCCTTCGAAGATACTAGGATCAATTCTCCTTATAATACATATATGAACAAAGGATTGCCTCCCGGTCCAATAAACAATCCCGGGCTTTCCTCTATTGAAGCGGCCATTTATCCAAAGGAAACCGGCTATAATTATTTTCTAAGCGATCCTGAGACGGGAGAAACAGTTTTTTCCAAGACGCTAGAGGAACATAATGCCAACAAATCAAAAGTCGGACTTTAATTGACAATGTGCTCTTGCATTTACTATAATTGACTAAGGAATCAAGGATCTAAAATTTTAAAAAAATCAAAGATATGGAATGGAAACAAAAAATAAATGTTAATGTCAGAGAAGAGGGATCTGTTCATAGCCCTTCGGACATTTCGCCTGGAGTTTTGAAAAGATTTCCTGATGAATCACAAGCAGCAAATGCCGATTCGGAATTTGATAAAAATCAGAACAATCTGGTCAAGATTATTGATTCCATAATGAAATTCAGCTTATTCATGATTTTTTTGGGCATACCTTTATTTTTTACCAATCTTAGCTTTCAAGGAATTGCTTTCGAGAAGCAGATATATTTTTATTTTTTTATTTTATTAGCCTTAATAGCTTGGGGATCAAAGAGCGGATATATAGGGGAAATGAAGCTGAGAAAAACTCCTTTGGATATTCCGATTATCGCTTTTTGGGTTTTTTATCTTATTTCAACTATCTTGTCCATTGACAGGTGGCATAGCTTCGTTGGTTTTTTCGGGGATCCATCCAGGGGATTTATCAATATTACCGCAGCCATAATATTGTATTACCTGGTTTTAAGCAATTTTACCGAAAATTTATTCAAGTGGCTGATGAGAGGAATGATATTTTCCGGCGCAGTCGCCATTATTTGGGAGCTTTTAAAAATATTCGATTTCAGATTATTTTTTTCAGAAGCAATTTGGGCAAAGCTTCCTTTAAATACGATAGGATCGCTTCAAAGCTCTGCTGTTTTTGCCTGTTTTATGGTTTTTATCTTTATGACGGCGGTTTTGAAATTAAGGACAAATGAAAAAATTACATCGGTCAGAAAAAACATTTATTCTATAATTCTTTCTATTCTGATCGCGTCTTCTCTTCTGGTTGTTCTGGCTCTTCACAATTATCTTCCGATATTTGGGCATTTCCCTCTTATCGGGCTTGTTATCGGGGCAGCATTTTTCTTGATTTTCGTTCTAGCTAAAATTGTAAGGCCTAATGATGCCTGGACTTTGCTGCCGATGGTAGTATTTATTGTCGTTCTATCATTTTTGATGATAGGTTCTGTGAATATATCCAAGATTAATCTCCCTCTTAACGCCAGTGTTCCGTATGGAAAGGCTTTGGATATATCCAAAGAAAGTCTTAGCGATAATTTTTTCATCGGATATGGGCCAGGAAATTACGGGTATGCTTTTTCTAAGTTTCTTCCTAGCAATTTTGACAATATGAATCTGAGATTTTTCGAAGGAGAAGGAGTGTTGCTGGAATCTTTATCAACTATTGGTGTCGCAGGGACGGTGCTTTTTGTTTTAGTTATTCTTACTTTTCTGGGAACAAGCATATTTTTGCTTTATCGGGAAAAAGAGAGAAACAAAATTTATTCCTTGGGAATTTTATCGGGGGTTATCGTACTCTTGATTAATGCTATGATATCCCAAACGGAATCAATAATGGTAATGCTCTTGGTAATAATGGGGACGCTAGCAATGGGAATATTGCTTTTGGAAAGCAGCATAAAGGAAAAATTCATCATTTTTTCGCTTAAAACATCTCCGAAATTCGCTCTTACACTGGCGTTTATTTCACTTTTAATATTTGCTTCAGTGGCATTTTTGTTCGTATTCTTCGGGAAAATTTATCTGGCCGATTTGTATATGGGGAAGGCGGTTGCTTCCGAAAGTATTAGCGAGGACGGATCAATAACGAAAATCGGAAAAGCCATACAATTAAATAGCAAGGAAGGCAGGTATTTTACCCGTCTAGGCCAAGAGTATATGTTTCTTGCCAACAAAGAGATGCTTAAAGATGAAAAAGATAGGGATCTGAATAAAATAAAGGGATATTTGTCAGCCGGAATTAAATTTGGAACAACAGGAAGAGATCTTATGAAAAACGACATAAGCGCTGAAGAAGGTCTGGCTCAAATTTATGAGAGTTCAGGAATGTATGTTTCGGAAGGTCTTAACTCGGCGGAGAAAGAATATCAAAGAGCCTTAGAGCTAGAGCCTAATAATCCGAATTTTTATGTTAAACTGGGCCAGATAAAAGAAAAAATGGCAGCGACAAAAACCAAAACTGAAGATAAAAAGAAATTAATCGAGGAAGCTCGGGATTTGTTCCAAAAATCTTTAGAAATAAGATCCAACTTTGATGCCGGTTATTATAATTTAGCCACAACTCAAGAATCGCTAGGGCAATTAGATGAAGCGATAGATAATATGACTAAGGCTGTCAGCATCCGAAGAAATAATATAAACTACATATTTAATCTTGCCAGATTATTCCAATCCAGGGGAGGAGATAGCGACAATAAGACTGCTGAAAGTTTGTTTAAACAAATTATCGGCGTAAATGACAAAGAAATAAATTCTCACTTTAATCTCGGACTTCTCTATGAAAATACTGACAGGAAATCAGAAGCGATAAGAGAGTACGAAAAAGTGATAGACCTTCTTCCTGGCAGTTCAGATACGACTAAAAATCAGCTGGAAAAAATGATAAACAATATCAAGAGGGGAATTGAAAATACTCCGGAAAATCTCGGACTTACTCAAAATTCAAACTCAGTTTCAGGAGAAGGCTCTCAGAATAACAATCAAGGGGCAACAGACGGCCAATAATAGAAAAGAGAAAAAAATATAAAAATTAAGAATAGCAAGGAGGTGAATTATGGAACCGATACAAACATGGGGGGAAGCAATTACAATGTCACTTTTGGATTTGTGGACGCGTTTTATTGATTTTATTCCATCGCTTCTGGGAGCTCTTTTGATTTTTTTTATGGGGCTTATTGTTGCGGTGGCGCTGGGAAAGATAGCAGAGAAATTTATTACCCTTCTTCACGTTGATCAGCTTATTGAAAAAATAAAATTGAGCGAAAAATTCAAAGATGCTGGAATTCAAATCAAAGTGTCTAAATTTTTCGGAGGACTGGTGAAGTGGTTTTTGATTCTGGTATTTTTAATGGCGGCAACTGATATTCTGAAACTTACCCAAGTCTCGGTATTTTTGAACAGCGTCATTCTTTATATACCGAATATCGTTATCGCTACTATCATTTTATCAGTGGCTTTTTTGCTGGGAAATTTTGTTTTCCATGCGGTCAGATCAAGTACTAGGGTGGCAGGAGTGGTAAGCGCCGCTTTTCTGGCGACAGTTGCGAAGTGGGCAATTATTGTTTTTGGGCTTCTTGCCGCGCTAATTCAGCTAGGGATCGCAACGTCTTTGGTCAATACGATTTTTATGGGACTAATTGCAGCGATTTCTTTGGCTTTTGGCCTGGCATTTGGGCTTGGCGGAAGAGAAGAGGCAGGATTGATTCTGAGAAAAATAAGAGAAGATTTGACGAAGTAAAGCATTTCAAATTTAAGAAAGGGAGTTTTTGCAA